>DASZZK010000130.1:0-10949 GCA_035544975.1 Casimicrobiaceae bacterium
GTTGGCGACCACGGGGCCGCTCACCTTCCCATTGACGACGACGTGCGACACCCGGATTTCACCATCGACCTCCGCTTCTTCGCTGATGACGAGCGCGCTGGGTTCACCGTTGGCCGCGACCACATTGCCGTGGACGTGGCCGTCAATGCGTAATCCGCCGGTGAAGGTCACGTTGCCGTTGACGACGGTGCCGGCGCCGATCAGGCTGTCGATGCGTTTTTGCGGCGGGCGCGTCTTCCTTCGTTCAAACATGGGGCCTCCTAGGAGATGTTCAAGCTCTTGGTCGCTCTGGGCGAAGATTGCCCGACCTCGAGGACCCTGGCTTGCAGCGTCTTGAGCTGGCTGCCGGGCGGGACCCGTATCGTCCCCTCGATGCGTTGATAATACTTGAACTGGAGCTTGAGCGTGGCAGAAGCATCGGGCTGATCGTCGGGCAGCGCAACGGTCGCCAGCCGCCCCCCCGACAAGAGTCCCGCCTGAAGCGTCAGCTGTCCGGCAAACTCGCCCGACGGATTGCCGCCGCGAACGACCAGCAGGCTGTAGTGGTATGCGTCGTCGCGTTCCCGCTCGGCGGACAGCCGCTGAATGGATATCGTGCCCTGCTTGCCGGTGTCGCTGAACAGTTTCTGCAGAAAAGCGAGCTCTTCCTTGATCTGCGTATTTTCCGACTGAAGCTCGAGCGATTGCTTCGACAGCGTCGCCTGAGCGCCGCGGGTGATGTTGAGATCGATTTCCAGTTGCGCGGCCCGGGCCCGAAGCTTCCCGTTTTCGTCCTTGAACTGCGCGACCTCGCTCTCCAGCTTTCCTTGCTTCTCCGCTACCGCACCTCGGTTGAAGCCGCTCAAGAACTGTCCGAAGTCGAATCCCCACCACCACATGCCCGCGACAAGCAGGAACAGCGCGAGCACCGCGGGTATTTTCCATCGCCACGACAAATGCGTGCGCACCGCCATGCGCGGGGCGCTGATGCCGAAGGTTTGGCGCAGCTTGCGCCCGAGTCCGCCCATTCTGGAATCGGTCAGGGAAGGACCGGCGGCGCCATGAGGCCGGTGGTTTCGGGCAGCCCGAACATAAGATTCATGTTCTGAATGGCCTGTCCCGCTGCGCCCTTGACCAGGTTGTCCTCGACGGCGAGGATCACCGCGATGTCGCCTTGCTGCGGGCGATGGACAGCGATGCGGCAGATGTTAGAGGCCCGAACCGAGCGTGTCTCCGGATGGCTTCCGGCGGGCATGACGTCGACGAAGGGCTCGCCGGCGTACCGCTTCTCAAACAACGCCTGGAGATCGATGTTCGGATCGAGGAGCCGCGCATAGAGCGTCGCATGTATGCCACGGATCATGGGCGTCAGGTGCGGCGTGAAGACCACGGTCACGGGATTCTTGCTGAAACCGTTCAGGCCCTGCACGATTTCGGGATGGTGACGGTGACCGCCGACGTTGTAGGCCTTGAAATTGTCCGACGCCTCGCTGAACAGGAGACCGACCTCCGCCTTGCGGCCGGCGCCCGATACGCCGGATTTCGCGTCCGCGATCAAATGTGCGGGATCGACGATGCCGGCCTCGACCAAGGGCAGGAAGCCAAGCTGGATGGCGGTTGGATAGCAGCCTGGGTTGCCGACGATGCGTGCCTTGGCGACGGCCGCGCGATGCATTTCCGGCAATCCGTACACCGACTCCGCCAGCAGGTCCGGGCAGGCATGCGGCATCTTGTACCAGCGCTCGAACAGCGCAGGATCCTTCAGGCGGAAATCCGCCGCCAGGTCGATGATCTTCACGCCGGCGCCGACCAGTTCCCGCGCGTGGGCCATCGCAACGCCGTGCGGCGTCGCGAAGAAGACCACGTGGCAGGTTTTCAGATCGCTGCCGGCCGGGTCGCTGAAGGCGAGCTCGCTCAAGCGCTCCAGGCCGCGGAGGCTCGGGAACATCTCGCCCACGCGGACCCCCGCCTCGCTGCGGGAGGTGATCAGCCGGACGTTGGCCTGCGGATGCTGGGCCAAGAGCCGCAACAGCTCCACGCCGGTGTAGCCGGTGCCGCCGACGATTCCGATCTCGATCATGGTTCGATCCTCACAACGGGGATTTTAACATCGCCAGCCAGTCCTATGACATTGGAATATCGAGCGGGTCGGTCTTTTTTGGGAGGGCAACCTCGGATGGGCCCCCAAAGCAAAAGGGCCGCCTCACGGCGGCCCTCGGGCGAGGCAACGGGTCCCCGTCAGCGCTTGGAGAACTGCTTGCGGCGTCGCGCCTTGTGCAGGCCGACCTTCTTGCGCTCGACTTCGCGCGCGTCGCGGGTGACCAGGCCCGCCTTCGACAGCGTAGGCTTCAACTGGCCGTCGTAATCCATCAGCGCACGGGTAATGCCGTGCCGGACCGCTCCCGCCTGACCCGATTCGCCGCCGCCGCGGACATTGACCATGATGTCGAACGTCGCCTCGTGATTGGTCAGCTTCAGCGGCTGCCGCACCACCATGCGACCCGTCTCACGGGTAAAGAATTCGTCGACCGGCTTTTCGTTGACCACGAACTTGCCCGAGCCCTGCTTGATGAACACGCGGGCGACGGCGCTCTTGCGACGCCCGGTTCCGTAATAATAGTTGCCGATCATGGACGGGCCTTAGAAATCGAGTGTTTTGGGCTGCTGCGCGGAGTGCGGGTGCTCGGCCCCGGCGTAGCATTTCAGCTTCTTCAGCATGGCGTAGCCCAGGGGGCCCTTGGGCAGCATGCCTTTCACCGCTTTTTGCAATGCGCGGCCCGGAAAGCGCTGCTGCATCTTCGAGAATGACGTCGTGCGCACCCCGCCGGGATATCCGCTGTGACGGTGATAAAGCTTGTCGTCCTGCTTGTTGCCGGTCACCTTGATCTTGTCGACGTTGGTGACAACGATAAAATCGCCGGTGTCGATATGCGGCGTGTAGATCGGCTTGTGCTTGCCGCGCAGGCGATGTGCAATGCCGCTCGCCAGGCGCCCAAGCACCTTGTCATTGGCGTCTATGACGTACCAATCGCGGGTGATGTCCTGCGGCCTGGCGGAATAGGTTTTCATGGAAAAATGACCCGTTCGGTCAAATTTTGCAAAGTCTTGGATAATAATACGTTGACGGAGGCTCTGTCAAACCGTGGCAGCACCCGTTCGCATCCCGTAGCGACCCGTTTTCCGCCCCCTTCCACCGAAAAAAAGCGCGGCCTTGGGGGCCGCGCAGGATTCCACCATAGGAGGAGAATGGAGGAATATGTCCGCGATGGGAAAGGAGGAGGATCCCGGACCGTGGACGCAAAAATAATCGCATAGTGCACTGCACAAGGCAAGGATTTTTTGCATTGCACCATATTTGGTTTGTCTATGACGCACCTGGTGCATTAGCAAGTTAGCGAGTGCTTGCATTTAACTCGGAGCGGGGAAGTTGAGAGCAACGGCGAAGTGGATCGACGGCGTCAGCTTTGTCGCCGAAACGGGCAGCGGCCACGCGCTTGTCGTGGACGGTGCGGTGGAAGCCGGGGGCCGCAATCTGGGCCCGCGACCGATGGAGCTGGTCTTGGCCGGAACGGCGGCATGCACTGCGTTCGACGTAGTGTGGATCCTGAACAAAGCGCGGCAGCCGATCACTGACTGCGTCGTGGACGCGGAAGCCGAGCGCGCGCCCGAGGATCCCAAGGTATTCACCCGCATCCACCTGCGCTATCGCATCCGCGGCCAGGGTCTCAATCGGGCGCAGGTCGAGCGGGCGGTGAAGCTTTCCAAGGAGAAATACTGTTCCGCGACGCTGATGCTGGCCAAGACCGCGGAAATTACGTTCGAAATCGCGATCGAAGATCCGTCCGCCCCATCTACCGTAACAAGCGAATGAGGCTGGAGGTGTCCCATCGAGCGCCTCCCTGCGCCTGGATCCGCGCATAGAACTGGTCGACGAGCGCGGTGACGGGCAGCGCCGCACCGTTGGCACGCGCTTCGCCCAGGCAGATGGAAAGATCCTTGCGCATCCAGTCGACGGCAAAGCCGAAGTTGAACTGATCGGCCGCCATCGTCTTGCCGCGATTGTCCATCTGCCAGGATTGCGCCGCTCCCTTGCCGATGACGTCGAGCACTCCTTGGACGTTGAGACCGGCTCGCGCGGCGAAGTTGATCCCCTCGGAAAGCGCCTGAATCATCCCCGCGATACAGATCTGGTTGACCATCTTGGTGAGTTGCCCGGAACCCGGGCCGCCCATAAGCGTCACCGCCTTCGCATAAGTAGCCAGCACCGGCTCGGCGGTGGCGAAGCTGTCCGCATCGCCGCCCACCATGATGGTCAGCTTGCCGTTCTCCGCGCCCGCCTGCCCGCCGGAGACTGGCGCGTCGAGAAAACCGATGCCACGGGCCGATGCAGCTTGATGAACCTCGCGCGCGACCGTTGCCGACGCCGTGGTGTGGTCGACGAGAATGCTGCCCCGCTGCATCGCCGCCACCGCGCCGTCCGGGCCCAGCGCCACCGCACGCACGTCGTCGTCGTTGCCCACGCACATCATGACCATGCTGGCGCCCGCGGCCGCTGCCGCAGGCGTCGGCGCGGATGCGCACTTTTGGGAAGACGTCGTGCTCGCGAGCCACTTCTCGGCTCGGGCCGCGGTGCGGTTGTAGACCGTGACAGAGTGTCCGGCGCGGGCGAGGTGTCCCGCCATGGGAAAGCCCATCACGCCCAGACCGAGGAACGCAAGCTTGCGCGTCTCCATGGCTGCTCCTTGATCGATGAATGCTTTTTTTGGCGCCGGCGGCGCCAACTGAATTGACAACGGACGACTGGGCGAATCAGCGGGGGACAAGCGCCGCGCGCGCGGCGCGGATCGCGCTTCGAACCTGTTCGGGTGCGGTGCCTCCGGCTCGATTCCGGCTCGCCACCGAGCCGTCGAGGGTAAGCACGCCATAGACGTCATCGCCGATCAGCGGTGAGAAACGCTGCAATACATCCAGCGGCAATTGCGCAAGATCGACGTGACTGGCTTCCGCGTGACGCACTGCCTGCGCCACTGCTTCGTGCGCGTCGCGAAACGCAACGGCTTTACGGACCAGATAATCGGCGAGGTCGGTCGCTGTCGCGAATCCCGTTCCCGCTGCCGTGCGCATGCGCACCGCGTCGACCTCGATTCCTCCGGCGACCAGGTCGGTGAGGATGATGAGCGTCGGCAGCAGCGTATCGACGATGTCGAACACCGGTTCCTTGTCTTCCTGGTTGTCCTTGTTGTACGCCAGCGGCTGGGCTTTCATAATTGTCAGCAGCGCCACCAAGTCGCCGAAAACGCGTCCGCTTTTTCCGCGCACGAGCTCCGGCACGTCGGGGTTCTTTTTCTGCGGCATGATCGAGCTGCCGGTGCAGAAACGGTCGGCCAGGCGGATGAAGCCGAAGCCCGGGCTGGACCAGAGGATCAACTCTTCCGCGAATCGCGACAGGTGCACCATCGTCAGAGCCGCCGCCGCGGCGAATTCGATCGCGAAATCGCGATCGGAAACCGCGTCGAGCGAGTTTTCGCACAAGCCGTCGAAGCCCAACTCGCGCGCAACCCGGTCGCGGTCGATCGGAAAGCCCGTTCCCGCGAGCGCCGCACTGCCCAAAGGCAGGCGGTTGACGCGTGCCCGGCAATCGCCGAATCGCTCGGCGTCCCTCGAGAGCATCGCATCGTAGGCCATGAGATGGTGGCCGAAGGTCACCGGCTGCGCGACCTGAAGATGGGTGAAGCCCGGCATGACGGTCGCAGCGTGCGCTTCGGCCAGATCGAGCAGCGCATGTCGGAGGGCAATGATGCGCGCTGTGACGTCGTCGATCGCGGAGCGCACGTACAGTCTCATGTCGGTCGCGACTTGATCATTGCGCGAACGGCCGGTGTGCAAGCGCTTGCCGGCGTCACCGATCAGTGCGATCAGCCGCTTCTCGATATTGACATGTACGTCCTCGAAGTCGCGTGACCAGACGAATTCGGATCGCTCGACCTCGCCTCGGATCGTGGCTAATCCGCGTTCGATTGCCGCGAGGTCCTCGGCGCTCAGCACGCCGATCTGGCTGAGCATGCGCGCATGCGCGAGCGATCCCGCAATGTCGGCGCCCGCCAGGCGCTGATCGAAATCGACCGACGCGGTGTATTGCTTCACGAGCTCGGCGACCGGCTCGCTGAAACGGCCGGACCAGCCGCGGACGGGGTCGGTGCGGGACTCTGATCTGTCTGCAGACATGGCTTGCCTCACGCGGACCTCTTGCCCACAATACGAAGCAGAAGTTACATCGCCTGGCGGTAATGATCCGGACCTGCTGCCGCGCGTCGCGACGCAATCTTCGTCGCCGCGCCGGACGCGACGAATAATGCGCACGAGTATAAATCAAAACAGGAGCCCACTCTCGCTTCCCGAGCTGCGCAATCTGGGAACGATCCTGCGGATCTTGCTGCTGGTCAACGGGGTCGTCATGATCGCGGCGTTTGTCCGCGAGGAGCGCGGGGCGGCGATCTCCGCCGCTTGGGGGCAGATGAGCGCGGCGGTCGAGCCGCACTTGCTGTTCGAGCTGCTCATTCTGTATTTGCTTGCTCCATGGCTGGAACGCGCGCCTTACGCCATGGGCGCCGCTTCCGTTATGGCGTTGACGCTCGCGGTCGGGTTCGCTTACAACACCGCGCTCGCGGCGCTTTTTCCGGACATGACGACCGCAACCATGCTGCGGCACGTGATGTTCTCGCTCTTGATCGCGGGCGTGCTGTTGTTCTACTTTCAGCTGCGGGCGAAAGCGCTTTCTCCCGCGATTACCGAAGCCCGGTTGCAGGCGCTGCAGGCACGCATCCGCCCGCATTTCCTGTTCAACAGCATCACGGCGGTGTTGTCGTTGATGCGCAGCGAGCCGCGGCGCGCCGAAACGGCGCTTGAAGACCTGGCCGATCTGTTCCGCGTTCTGATGCGCGATAACCGTCAGCTCGCACCGCTCTCCGACGAGGTCGAGCTGTGCCGGCAATACCTCGACCTGGAAAAGCTGCGTCTCGGCGAGCGCCTCACCATCGAATGGCACATAGACAACATGCCGGGAGACGCGCAGGTGCCGCCGCTGCTGCTGCAACCGCTGCTCGAAAACGCCGTCTACCACGGTATCGAGCCGTCTAGCGTTCCCGGGGTCATCGCGATTAATATCTTTCTGCGCCGCGGCGAAGTCCATGCGATTCTTCGCAACCCGTATAAGATGACCGACAGCAGTCACGGCGGCAACAAGATGGCGCTTGCCAACATTCGCGAGCGGCTCGCCCTTCATTTCGATGCCGAGGCGAGCCTGCAAAGCAAGGCAAGCCGCGACAGCTACGAAGTGCACATTCGCATGCCGTATCGTACGTACGTGGAATCGGGAGACGCGCATGACTGAAGCACCGCTGAGGATCGTGCTGGTCGATGACGAGGCCCCCGCCCGCAGGCGCTTGCGCGAGTTGCTCGACGACTGCACCGGCGCGCTCCCGCTGATGGTGGTCGGCGAAGCCGGTAGCGGGCGCGAGGCACTGCACCTGCTCGGCACGACGCCCGCGGACCTGGTGCTTACCGACATTCACATGCCCGACATGGACGGAATCGAGCTCGCGCGCCATCTGCTCAAGCTGCCGCTTCCGCCGGTGCTGATCTTCACCACCGCGTACCACGAGCACGCCATCGCCGCGTTCGAAGTGCACGCCATCGATTATCTGGTGAAGCCGGTTCGCGTGCAGCGCCTCCTCAGCGCGCTGCAGAAGGTACCGCGACTCAAACCGCTTTCCGACACCAAGCTCAACCGATTGCCGGCTGCCGCGCGCCGCTTTCTGTCGGTGACCGAGCGATCGCGGGTGGTGCTCGTTCCCATCGACGAAATCGTCTACCTCAAGGCGGAGCTCAAATACATCACGATACGCACCGCCGACCGGGAGTTTCTTCTGGAGGAATCGCTCACCAGGCTGGAAGAGGAATTCGGCCCGCGCTTCGTGCGCGTGCACCGCAATTGCCTGGTCGCGCGCGAGGCCATACGCGGCTTCGAGCGGCGGGTGAGCGCCGATGGCGACGCCCATTGGGAAGTGATGTTGCGCGGCGTGACCGAGGCTCTTCCGGTGTCGCGCCGTCAGCAGTTCATCGTCCGCGAGATCGGCCGCGACGCTTCAGCGTGAGAACATGTGGTGCGCTTTACCGCCGAGCGCGGACCTCGCGGTCCCGCGCGCCGGGTAAACTTCGCGCTTTTCCGGCGTCCTCCACTCACGCACCATGCCCCCACGCACGCTGATCTGCGGCTCGCTCGCGGTCGACACCATCACGGTGTTTCCCGACCGCTTTGCGCGCCACATCCTGCCCGAGCAGACGCACGTGCTGTCGGTATCGTTTCAAATCACCGAAATGCGCCGCGAGTGGGGCGGCTGCGCGGGCAACATCGCCTATAACCTGAAAGGCCTGGGCGGCGATCCGGTGGTGATGGCGACAGTAGGAGACGACGGCGATGCCTACATCGAGCGCCTGTCTTCGTTCGGCATCGCGACCGACGCGGTGCGCACCGTCGCCGGGACATTCACCGCGCAGGCCTACATCATCACCGACCTCGACGACAACCAGATCACCGCGTTTCATCCGGGGGCGATGAACCAGGCGCACATGAATCATGTATCCGATGTCGATCGAATCGGGCTCGGCATCGTCGCACCCGACGGTCGCGACGGCATGGCCGCGCACGTGCGCGAATTTGCAGCTGCCGGCATTCCCTTTGTGTTCGATCCGGGGCAGGGTCTGCCGCTCTTCTCGGGCGCGGAGTTGATCGAGATGATCGATTGCGCGGATTACGTCGCGGTGAACGATTACGAGGCGCGCATGCTCGCCGAGCGAACCGGCCTGTCGGAAAAGGAAATCGCCGGGCGCGTCGATGCGATGATCGTCACGCTTGGCGCCGACGGCTCACGCATCCATGCCGACGGGACAGTGGTCGAGATACCGACATTGACGCCGACGGCGCTGGTCGACCCCACCGGTTGTGGCGACGCATACCGTGCCGGCCTGCTCTACGGCATCGGGCAAGGCTGGGACTGGGACCGCACCGGCAGGCTCGCGTCGCTGCTCGGCTCGCTCAAAATCGCATCGCGGGGCGGCCAGAATCATGTCGTCGACCGCGACGCGTTGGCGACGACTTATCATAGGCACTATGGCCATCATCTCTGGTGACATGCCGCCCATCTGCCGCGCGCACCGGTTGCGTCGCTTCGGGCAGGGTGATCCGCTTTTCGTCCGCTCACAAGCGCATGTCCGGTCCGTCCCAGCCTGCCCCCGCTGACCGCACGCCTTTGCCCATGCGCGTCTATCGTTACGCGCGGGTGAGCTTGCACGTCTTTCAGGGGATCGCGACCACCGCGTTCGTGTTCCCGATGATCGGACTTCCGCGACGGCAGGCGCTGATCCGGCGCTGGAGCGAGCGACTGCTCCGGATCATGCACGTCGAGGCGCGGGTGCATGGGCTGCCGGCCGCCGGATTGCCGGGCAACATGCTCATCGTCGCCAATCACATCTCGTGGCTGGATATTTTCGTGCTCAATACGGTTCAGCCCGCGAGATTCATCGCCAAGGCGGAGCTGAAGCGGTGGCCGCTCGTCGGCCTGATGATCGCCGGGTGCGGAACGCTTTTCATCGCGCGTGAGCGGCGGCGCGATGCGCATCGCGTCAACGATCACGCACGCGAAGTTCTTGCCGCGGGGGACACCATCGCCATTTTTCCCGAAGGCACCACGACCGACGGGACGACATTGCTTCCGTTTCACGGCTCGCTGCTGCAGCCGGTGATCGACGCACAGGGACACCTGCAGCCGATCGCCATCCGTTACCTGAAGCGCGACGGCACGCCCAACGACGCGCCCGCGTATGTCGGCGAGACGTCGTTCATGGGCTCCTTCTGGCGCGTGCTCGGAGAGCGCGCGATGGTCGTCGAAATGACGCTGGTACCGGCGCTGGCGGCGCACGCACGGCATCGGCGCGAACTGTCGCGCGAGGCCGAGCAGGCTATCCGTGTGGCCTTAGGCTTGAGCGTCCAGGCACCTGAAACAATCGGCGATCGTCGAGCCTGAGCGCGGTCAGCGTGCCGCCCCACAGGCAGCCGGAGTCGAGCATCAGTACATTCGGCGCGAGCATCAGGTCGATGGTCGACCAATGTCCGCACAGAATCGTGATGCCGGCGGACTTGCGATCAGCATGCAAGAACCACGCCGCATAGCCCTCGGGTGTGTGCGCGATGCCGCGCTTCTCGGCCAGCTGCATGGTGTCGTCGGCGGCGCAAAATCGCAGCCGCGTGCACGCGTTGACGATGACGCGAAGCCTGTCATAGCCGGATAGCGCCGCGTCCCAGCGCGCGGGCTGATCGCCATAGAGGTGGCGCAGAAAATCGTCGTGCTCGGGCGAGCCCAGCATCGCTTCGACTTCCCGCGACAGCATCTCGGCGGTCGCCGGCGTCCACGACGGCAGCAGACCGGCGTGAACGAGCAGCAAGTCGCCATCGCGCACGACCAGCGGACGCGCTCGCAGCCAGTGGAGCAGCTCGTCGCGGTCGGGCGCATCGAGAATGCCGCCGAGCGTGTCCTGCCGGTGCGCGCCTCGATGTCCTGCCGCCACGGTCAGCAGGTGCAGATCGTGATTGCCGAGCACGGTAGCGGCGGCAGGGCCCAGACCCTTGACCAAACGCAACACGGCAAGCGAATCCGGACCGCGATTGACGAGGTCGCCTACCAGCCATAGCAAGTCGCGCGCCGGGTCGAATGCGATCACGTCGAGCAGTTGCCGGAATTCGGCGTGGCATCCCTGGATGTCGCCGATGACGTAGTGGCTCATGGCCGGAGCGGAACTCGGCGTGCTGTCAAGCGGCACGCATTGTTAGAATCGACGTCATTTTAGTGTACTGAGTCAGAAGTTCCGAAGATAAAGGAGCGGATGAAAACGGCCGTCAGGCAAGGCACGAGGCC
>DASZZK010000131.1:0-4112 GCA_035544975.1 Casimicrobiaceae bacterium
CCAGCTGACCTCGTTGGGCTGCTTGGTCCGGTAGACCTTCTCCCAGTGCGATTTAGTGTCCACGATTCTCAAATCTTGTGCTGTCGCATGTATGCCGTCAAGGGATTGAGGCTGACTGTCGCCGTTACAGCGGCAAAAATCTCGCGCCTCAAGAGCCCTCGGTCAACCGCGGCGAGCGTCGCTTGCCGCCGTGTCACGCGTTCCGAGAATTCATCGGCGCCGAGCACTTTGGTGAGCGCCCCGGCAGCTACCATCATACCTTCCAGCGAGGTGCGGATAGATTTTGCAAATTCCGCCGTCACGTCTACTCGTTCCTGAACGTGCCATCCCGATTGCTCGAGCAACAACGCGTAGTCGCCATCAACGTCGACAAACTCCGGGCCGGACTCTACCGCGATCTGACGCTCAGATTGAGACAGAGAAGGCGCCGGCGCGATAACGGAAAACACCATCTTGGCACCTTCGCAGGCCACGCGACGGCACGCCTGCAACATGGATAGCTTCGCCGGCATGCAGCACAAAACATCGGCATGACTCAGGGCACCGAATGAATTCTCGCCAAAAGGAAGCTTGGCGCCGTCTGCCACCACGGCCTTACATCGCTCCTCGAAGCCGTCGGCCACGGCGCGCTCCAGCGCTATTTGAAGACCGACGACAGGCAGGTCCGCCAGAACCACATCGCAGCCAGTAAGCTGCGCGAGATACAGACCGGGCCATCCCGCGCCGGCCCCGACGTCCAGCAGCCGCACGCCCGGGCGAAGCTCGAGGAATTCCGCAATCCGGCCTGCCTCCCGGCGCGTTGTCCAGCTGGTTCCCCCATAATCGCAGCCGAGAACGCTACGCTCCAGATCCCGCATCGCGGCAGAACGGCCCAGTTCGTAGTCCCGCGCGAAACATCGGGACGTGATCATATTGGGTGACGTCGACATAGCGTACAAATGCTTGGCGATCCTTGCGCTTGACCAATACCTATTATGGGCTCGGATCATGGGGTCCGCGAGACTCGGGTCAATACCCCACCCCAGGAGGGCATCCTGCGGGCGATCGCGCAATCGAGCCTAACAACCAGTTACCTGTGGCTACCCCGTGCGTCGCTTGACTCCTATCGTCCGCGTGGCGCTTCATATCAGGGCCTCGCAGTGACGAACCCCGAGAATCCGCCGCCTAGCTGCCAAGACATTTTGCGCAGGAATACGAGATGAGAGTTGTCGATGCCGCCGAGACCGAGCGCGCGCTGCCCTTCGCCAGACTGATACCTGCGCTGCGCGAAATGTTCGTCGGCGGGTGCGTGGTGCCGCCCCGCCACCATCATCGTATCGAGCTCGACACAGGGCCGGCCGCGACGCTGCTGCTGATGCCGGCATGGAACGCGCATGATGCGCTGGGCGTGAAGATCGTCAACGTCTTTCCCGGCAACGCTGACAAGGGACTGCCGGGGCTCTACTCGCTCTATTGCCTGTTCGATGCCGAGCATGGCACGCCGATCGCCTTACTCGACGGCAACGTCATTACGTCGCGACGAACCGCGGCTGTGTCAGCGCTGGCCGCGTCGTACCTCGCGCGACCCGACGCCGATTGGCTGCTGGTGGTGGGCGCCGGCCGCATCGCGAGCCTCTTGCCGGAAGCGTACCGCGAGGTGCGCGCCATCCGCCGCGTTACCGTATGGAACCGGACGCCGGCAGCGGCACAAGCGCTGGTCGATCGCTTGCGCGCACTCGATTTCGACGCCTCGGTCGCTCCCGATCTCGAGGCGGCGGTGCGTGCTGCCGATATCGTGACCTGCGCCACGCTCGCGACCGAGCCGCTGGTGCTGGGAGATTGGCTCCATCCCGGCATTCACCTCGATCTGATCGGAAGCTTCACGCCGGAAATGCGCGAGACCGACGACACCGCGATCCGCCGTACATCGGTTTTTGTCGACACCGAGACTGCGCTCGCCGAATCGGGCGACTTAGTGCAGCCGCTGCAAAGCGGCGCATTCGTCGCCGGCCGGCTGGCGGGAACCCTGAGCGATCTTTGCGCCGGCCGCCGTCCGGGCCGCAGAGCCGCGCAGGAACTGACGCTGTTCAAGGCGGTCGGAACCGCGATGTCGGATCTCGCGGCCGCGATGATCGCCCGCACAGAGCTCGGCCTGACGTCGAGCGCGCATCCCGACAAATAGCGCCATCGACCGAATCTGCAATTGAACACCCCAAACAAAAACACGCAAGCTCCGCGACCGTTCGCCGCGTTCGAACAGGAAGTCGCTCCACAATCCGCGTTGCGCGCGGCGATCACCGCAGCGTACCGCGTGCCCGAGCCGGAGTACGTTCCGGCGCTGATCGAGCAGGCACGGCTCGCAGCGCCCGTTGCCGACGCCGCGCGATCGCTGGCCCGCAAGCTCGTAGTCGCATTGCGGGCATCGGGCACCCGGAGCGGCGTCGAAGCGCTGATTCAGGAATTTTCTCTGTCCAGTCAGGAGGGTGTGGCGCTGATGTGCCTGGCGGAGGCCCTGCTGCGCATCCCGGACACCGCCACCCGCGACGCGCTCATCCGCGACAAGATCGGCGGCGGCGATTGGGCAGCGCACGCCAGCAACGAGCGTTCGCTGTTCGTCAACGCCGCCACCTGGGGCTTGATGATCACCGGCAAGCTGGTCGCGACGTCGAGCGAGGCGAGCATGGCAAGCGCGCTGACGCGTCTCATCGCCAAGGGCGGCGAACCGCTGATTCGAAAGGGTGTGGACCTCGGCATGCGGCTGATGGGCGAGCAGTTCGTGTCCGGTGAGACGATCGAGGAGGCGCTGGCCAACGGACGCAAGCGCGAAGCCAAAGGATTTCGTCATTCCTACGACATGCTGGGTGAAGCCGCGGCCACCGCCGAGGACGCGCAGCGTTACACCATGGCTTACGAACACGCGATCCATGCGATCGGCAAAGCGGCCGCGGGACGAGGCATCTACGACGGTCCCGGCATCTCCATCAAGCTCTCGGCCTTGCATCCACGCTACTCGCGCGCGCAAAGAACGCGCGTGCTCTCCGAGCTGTTGCCGCGCTTACGGGCGTTGACCGTCCTCGCGCGCCGATACGACGTCGGGATCAATATCGATGCCGAGGAAGCCGACCGGCTGGACCTCTCGCTCGACCTGTTGGAGGCGCTGTGCTTCGACGCCAGTCTCGATGGCTGGAACGGTATCGGCTTCGTGGTCCAGGCGTACCAGAAGCGTGCTCCCTTCGTGCTCGATTACCTGATCGAGCTCGCAGCGCGCAGCCGGCATCGTCTGATGCTGCGACTGGTCAAAGGCGCGTACTGGGACACCGAGATCAAGCGCGCGCAGGTCGACGGTCTTGCCGACTATCCCGTTTACACGCGCAAGATCTACACCGACGTGTGCTACCTCGCATGCGCGAAAAAGCTGCTCACGGCGCCGGACACCATCTACCCTCAGTTCGCCACCCACAACGCTTTGACGCTGGCGTCGATCTACCATCTCGCGGGCCGCACGTACCACGCGGGCCAGTTCGAGTTCCAGTGTCTGCACGGAATGGGAGAGCCACTCTACGAGCAGGTCGTCGGGCCGGTCGCGCAGGGCAGGCTCGACCGCCCGTGCCGCATCTACGCGCCGGTTGGCACGCACGAGACGCTGCTCGCCTATCTCGTCCGTCGTCTCCTCGAAAACGGAGCCAACACGTCGTTCGTCAATAGAATCGCCGATCCCTCGGTCGGCATCGACGAGCTGATCGCCGATCCTGTAGGGGAGGCCGAACGCGTCGTTCCTGTGGGAGCCCGTCATCCGAAGATCGTGCTGCCGCGCGCGCTCTACGCGCATGGACGGATCAACTCGGCGGGCCTGGATCTGTCGAACGAGGCCACGCTGGCGTCGCTCGCCGAGGTCTTGCGCGAAAGCGCAGCCCGCGACTGGATCGCCGAGCCCGAGGGCGGGGATGGCGGCGTCGACGGTCGTACGCCGCACGAGGTGCTCAACCCGGCGGACCGCCGCGACCGCGTGGGGAGACTTGTCGAAGCGGGGCTATCGGACGTGACGATCGCGGTCGAGCGCTCCGTCGGCGCGGCGCCCAAGTGGCGATCGACCCCGGTCAGCGAGCGCGCCGCGTGTCTCGACCGCGCGGCCG
>DASZZK010000132.1:0-3490 GCA_035544975.1 Casimicrobiaceae bacterium
TAGACTTAACGCGGGAGGCGAAGTTCGGCTGACAACATGACGCAACACCGCGTCGAAGCGCCCGATATGTAACGAAGTATTACGGAATGATGGCGATTCCAGCTCGAATACGCGCTTTGGGGAATCGCGCAGCGGTTTGCGCCTCAGCAGCTGCGCAACTGGCTCGCAGTTTAGTATCCTTGCACACTGGCGAATCGTAAGGAATGTCATGGCAAACGAACCCGCAGCGCGCCCCGAATCCAAAATGGACGCGACGTCGCTTTATCGCGAGGAAATTTATACCGACCGCGCCGCCGGAACGCTTCGTGTGCTGGTGCCGGTAACCCGCGACGGCGGACCGGATCAGACCCGGCCGGCCGTCTACGTCGGCGAAGCGCAGATTCTTACCAACATGGGACCGCTGCCGATCAGCTTCGAGATCGATGCCGCGACGTTGGGAGAGGCGGTGCAGAAATACGGCGAGGCTTCCAAGGAAGGCGTCGACCGCGCGATGCGCGAGCTACAGGAGCTGCGGCGACAGGCGTCGTCGTCGATACTGGTGCCGGGCTCGACGCCGGGCTTGGGCGCAGGGCATCCTCCGGGGGGCGGCAAGCTCAAGCTTCCTTAGGCTGACGCGCTGCCCGCGTCCGCACGCGTGGCTTGAGACCGCGCGGAGTCGTATGGGCAGCAACGGAAGCGAGCAGCCACTCCGGCTGCGTGAATCGCGCGGCCAGGAAGTCGGCGAAGGCGCGCACCTTCCCCGACAAGTGCCGCCGGCTGGGATAAGCCACATAAATGTTGGCCGGCGCCGCTTCGAACGCCTGCAGCAGCGGCACCAGGCGTCCCGCGCGCACGTCAGGGCCGACGATGAAGTCCGGTTCGATGGTAATCGCCACGCCGGCGACCGCCAACGCCACCAGAAATCTGCCGCTATTGGCGTGCAGCGGGCCGTCGACGCGCACCGAGCGGTCGCCGCCCGAGCTGTCGCGAAACGGCCACACGTTTTTCTGGGGCGAATATTCGTAGGTGAGACAAGCGTGCGTGGCGAGGTCCTCGGGCTTTTGCGGCACCCCGTGGCGCTCGAGATATGCCGGCGATGCGCAGCACACCAGGTGCGTTACTCCGATCTTGCGACCCACCAGCTGCTCGCTGCCGATCTTGCCGATGCGCACCGCGGCATCGAAGCCTTCGTCCACCAAGTCCACCGCGCGATCGGAGAGCTCGACGTCGAAGCGCACTTGCGGATGGCGGGCGACGAATTCGGCAATCGCCGGAGCCAGATGCCGTGCGCCGAAAGTGGTTCCGCAGGTCAGCCGCAGCGTTCCGCGAGGCCGGGCCGTTCCCGCGCTCGCCGATTCCTCCGCTTCTTCGAGATCGGCAAGCAGCTGAACGCAGCGCTCGTAGAACGCCCGTCCGCTCTCCGTCAGCGATAGGCGGCGGGTGGTGCGATTCAACAGGCGTGCGTCGAGATGCGCTTCGAGCTCGGAGACTTGGCGCGAGATGGACGAAACGGAGACGTCGAGGCGCTCGGCCGCTCGCGCAAAGCTGCCACTTTCCACCACTCGGGCAAAGGCGGTAATAGCCTGCAGTCGATCCATGACCGCGATTGTTGCATATCCTGCAATAGTCTATCGACTAATGTTGTATTTATCCCGCGGCGCGCAATATTTATTCTCGGACGTGCGTCCGCAAACGCGCGGGCAACTAACGAAGGAAACCTCATGAAACTTTTCTATACGCCGGGGGCGTGCTCGCTCTCCCCCCACATTACCCTGCTCGAAGCCGGTCTCGAGGCAACGCTGGTCAAGGTCGATACCAAGGCCCATGTCGGCATCGACCTCGCGCGCTGGCCGGTCTTGAAAGCGTATAAGGTGCGGATTGCGGCGCGTCCGAAGGTCCGCGAGGCGATGATCGCGGAAGGCCTGATCAAGCAGAACGACCCCGTCGCCGCGTGAGCAGAAGTCCGGCGTTCGCAGAGCACTCGTCATGACCTTGCCCACTGTTTTCCTTTCGCACGGCTCGCCGATGCACGCTATCGATGCGGGCATCGCGGGCCGCGCTTGGGGCGAGCTCGGCGGGACATTGCCGCGCCCGCGCGCGGTGCTCATCGCGTCGGCGCACTGGGAGACATCGATACCGATGCTGACCGGAAGCCCGCGCCCTGAGACCATCCACGATTTCGGCGGTTTCCCGGAAGAGCTTTACCGCCTGCGTTATCCCGCACCGGGTGCGCCCGAAATCGCGTCCGAAATCGTCGCGCGGCTGAAGGCGGCGGATATCACGGCCGGCATCGATGGCTGCCGCGGTCTCGATCACGGCGCCTGGGTCCCGTTACGGTGGATGTACCCCAAGGCAGACGTTCCGGTCGTGCAGCTTTCGGTGCAGCCGGACCACGATACCGAGCATCACCTCCGGCTGGGAAACGCGCTCCGGCCGCTCGCGGATGAAGGCATCCTGATCATAGGGTCCGGACATGCGACCCATAATCTGCGCGACTGGGCATCCTCGCCGCGACGTCAGGAACCTTTGAGTTATGTCGATGCCTTTTCGCGTTGGCTGCAGCAGAGCCTCGTCTCGGGCGATGCCGATGCCCTGACTCATTATCGCGACCGCGCGCCGGACGCGGCGCGCGCGCATCCGACCGAAGAGCATTTTCTTCCCTTGTTCATCGCCTGGGGCGCCGCGGGAGCGGGCGCGACCGCGGAGCGCATCGTCGAAGGCTTCGAGGCCGGTGCCTTGGCGCTGGATTCCTATTTGTTCCATCCGGCGACCCCCTCGGTTTCGTCGACACGCGTATTGGCGTGAACCTCCAGCCGCCGCGCGGCGCGCCAAGCGATTGATCTGCATGCGCCCACCTACGCGGGGTCGGACCCTGTCTTACATTGAAATCGGCAAAAGACCGATTTTCTACAGCCGACCATGCGCCTACATTGATGTCATGATCAATGCAAGCAGGAGATGACGATGAGCAAGCGCAATCAAACCTTGAAGCGTGCGGGACCTTTTGCCGCAGGCGTTCTGATTGGCCTGTCGGCGGTGACCCCTGTGTTTGCGGCGACCTTGGATGTCGAAGCCGTGCAGCCGTTCCTCCTGCTCGGGTCGCTGATTGTCTTGCTGGTCGGCCTGATCCTGAAGGCCATGAGTAAGCGACCGTCGACGCCTGCCAACGCACAGGACTCGGATACGCCGGATCCTGGCGATCTGCGGTGGCGCCAGAACGACTTGGCGACCGATATCGCCATGCCGACTCACTCGATGCGCTGAGTAGCGAAAGCGACGAAAACGGGTTTCTAGAGCCGCCGCGGGTGCATCCCGCGGCGGTTTTCGCACGCCTGCAGCGTGGTTTCAACGGGTTGGCGGAAGGGTTAAGCACCGGGCGGGGCGCTCCTGCCTCCAAAAAGCATGACAAAATCATTCGTGTCGCGCGGGTTCGCGCGGACGGAAAGGGAGCATGCAAGCGCCGGGCACGCCCTACTCGTTGGAGGTCAATCCGAATTTGCCGGAGCGCCTG
>DASZZK010000133.1:0-5605 GCA_035544975.1 Casimicrobiaceae bacterium
ACGCCGATCTCCAGGTGCGCGGCCCGCGCAGCGGCTTCGATGAAGCGGTCTATCCGGAGCTGGCGCGGCTCCCCGAAGTTGCGGTGGCGAGCCCGGTCGTGGAAGTCGATGCCAAGCTCGCCGATCGCGGCGACGTGCTGAAGATTATAGGTATCGACGCCTTCCGTGCGGCCGCCGTGCAGCCCGGCTTGATCGCCGACGCAGCCAACCGATTGGATTATCTGCGCTCCGACATGCTGTTCTTGAGCGTCGCCGCCGCGCACGCGCTTGGCGTCGCTCCAGGCGACACGTTGAATTTCCAAGTCGCGCTGCGCGCCGTGCCCTTGCGCGTTGCCGGGCTGGTGCCGGCCGACGCGCAGCAGCGATTCGCGGTGATGGATATCGCGGGCGCCCAGGCGAACTTCGATCGACTGGGAAAAATCACCCGCGTGGATCTTCGCCTGCGGCCCGGCGTCGAGATCGACGCTTTGCGCGAACGGCTGCAGGCGCGGCTACCCGCGGGCCTTGCGGTCCAGCGCCCCGAGGCAGGCGTGGCAGCCAGCGAAAGTCTGTCGCGCTCCTACCGCGTCAACTTGAACGTCCTCGCGCTGGTGGCGCTGTTCACCGGCGGGCTGCTGGTCTTTTCGACGCAGGCGCTTGCGATCGTGCGCCGGCGCTCGCAGCTTGCGCTCCTGCGTGTCCTCGGCGTGACGCGCAGCCAGCTGGCGACGCTGCTCGTCGTGGAAGGCGCTATCGTCGGCAGCGTCGGCAGCGCGCTTGGGCTAGCGCTCGGGTTCGTCCTGGCGCAAGCAGCGGTGCGTATCATCGGCGCCGATCTCGGCGCGGGATACTTTCGCGGCGTCGCACCGATCCTCTCGCCGGCGCCACTCGCGCTTATGCTCTTCTTCGGCCTGGGTGTGCTGACCGCGATGCTCGCGAGCCTCGTTCCCGCGCTCGAGGCGGCACGCTCGCCGCCCGCTCCCGCACTCAAGGCGGGTGACGATGAGCGCGCCTTCGCACGGCTCCGTCCGTCGTGGCCGGGACTCGCGACCATTGGCGCCGGCGCGGTTTTGGCACTTCTTCCACCGATCGCCGGCTTGCCCTTGTTCGGTTACATTGCCATCGCGCTGCTGCTGATCGGCACGCTGATGCTGATGCCGCGGATCGCCGTGGTGCTGCTCGCGGTTTTGCCTCTGCCGCGCCGAGCGCCGCCGCGGCTCGCGCTGTTGCAGATGCGAGGCGCTCCGGGACAGGTCGCGGTGAGCCTCGCCGCGATCGTCGCCTCGGTGAGCCTGATGGTGTCGATGGCGATCATGGTCGCGTCGTTCCGGATCTCGCTCGACACCTGGCTCGAGCGCGTTCTGCCGGCCGACGTCTACGTGCGAGCCGGTGCGGCCGGCGATAGCGCGTACATGACCGCCGACGACCAGACGCACATCGCCGCTCTTCCCGGCGTGCGCCGTGCCGAGTTCCTGCGCGAGCAGCTGCTCCTGCTCGACGCCGGCAGGCCGCGCGTCTATCTGCTGGCGCGGACGATCGATGCGGCGAATCTGTCGCGCCAGCTCCAACTCGTGAGCGGACCCGTGACGGTGGCTGCCGGTGCGCCGCCGCCCGCGTGGGTGAACGAGGCGATGGTCGATCTTTACGCCTTTACGCCCGGCAAGATGATCGAGCTTCCGATTGCGGGAAAGCGTGCCGCCTTCACCGTCGCGGGTGTGTGGCGCGACTACGCGCGGCCGCACGGCGCCGTCGTCATCGATCGCGAGCGCTACATCGCGCTTACCGGCGACCGGAGCGCCACCAACGGCGCGCTCTGGCTCGCGCCGGGAACGAATCTGGAGGAGCTCGGCCGCGTGATCGTTCGCGATGTCCCGGGCGGTGCGCGGCTCGAAATCGCAGCGCCCGGAGAAATCCGCGAGTTCTCGCTCAAGGCCTTCGATCGCACGTTCGCCGTCACCTATGCGCTCGAGCTTGCCGCGGTCGTCATCGGTCTGTTCGGCCTGTCGTCGTCGTTTGGCGCGCTCGTCCTGTCGCGCCGGCGCGAGTTCGGCATGCTGCGCCACATCGGGATGACGCGGCGGCAAATCGGCTCGATGCTTGCCGCGGAGGGTGTGACGATCACCGGTATCGGCCTTTCCGCGGGATTCGCGCTCGGGTGGCTGATCAGCCTGGTGCTGATCCACGTGGTGAATCGCCAATCCTTCCATTGGAGCATGGAGCTGGCCGTGCCTTGGACCTGGCTGGCCGGCTCCGCGGTGCTCGTGCTCGCGCTGTCCACGTTGACGGCGCTCGTGAGCGGCCGTCAGGCGATGAGCGCGCGCGCGGTGCTGGCGGTGAAGGAGGATTGGTGATCGCCGAACGACGTGCGCGAGGAGCCACGTGAGGAGGCGGCAGTTTCTCGCGAGCCCGATCGTGCTCCTCGCGACGGGCGTGCTTGCCGCGGACGAAGAATACCCGCGCGTGGTCGCGGGCCGGGCGGTTCGGTTTCCGCGCGACGCCGGCGCTCATCCCGCATTTCGCAGCGAATGGTGGTACATCACCGGGTCGGTTCAGGACGCGACCGGCAACAGCTTCGGCGTCCAGGTGACTTTTTTCCGCAATCGCCCGCGCGTGGCCGAGTCGAACCCTAGCGCATTCGCGCCGCGCCAGCTCCTGTTTGCGCACGCCGCCATCGCCGACCCGCGACATGGCAAGCTACGCCACGACCAGCGCGCGGCGCGCGCGGGTTTCGGGCTCGCCGACGCGGCGGAGGACACTACCGCGGTATGGATCGACGATTGGTCGCTCAAGCTCGTCGGAGACAGCTACGTCGCGACGATCGTGGCGCGCGATTTCCAATTCGGGCTTCGCTTCGCGGGCGTGCATACCGTCCTGCTGCAAGGTCAGGAGGGTTTTTCGCGCAAGGGCCAAAGCATCGACAACGCCAGCTATTACTACAGCCAGCCGCAGCTCGTCGTTTCGGGCAGCGTCGCGGTCGATGGCAAGAGTGCGAACGTCGGTGGCACCGCCTGGCTCGATCACGAGTGGTCGAGCGCAGCGATGGCACCCGAAGCAAGCGGCTGGGATTGGACAGGCATCAACCTCGACGACGGAGGCGCACTGATGGCCTTCCGCATGCGCGATCATTCCGGTGCGGCACTTTGGGCGGGCGGGACCTTTCGCGGACCCAAAGGAACATCGCGATCGTTCGAGCCGGGTGAGATTCGGTTCAGCCCGCAGCGACGCTGGCGCTCACCGCGCACCGGCGTCGAGTATCCGGTCGCGATGCGGGTCAGCCTGGGCGACGAGGAGTACGCGCTGGAACCGCTGATGGACGATCAGGAGCTCGATTCGCGTGCAAGCACCGGCACCGTTTACTGGGAAGGCGCGGTACGGGCGCTTCGTGGCGGAAGCGAGATCGGGCGCGGCTATCTCGAGCTTACCGGTTATTGGAAACCGCTGAAGCTTTGAGGCACGCTGGTAGCCGCGCAACCATCGTGACGATCGAGTTTACCGGTCGAAGAGCCGGCCAAAGAGCGCCGCCAGCGCGGAGCGCCGTTTGGGCCGCAGCTCCGGCGCGAGATCGGCATAGCGGCGATGGACATAGCACCAACTCCACGTCTCGCCGCGCTCCAAGGACGCGATCACCGGATGCGCCGTCGTCTTGAAATGCTCCAGCGCGTGAGTGTGCGGCGAGTCCTCGCAGCAACCGACGTAGCCGCAGGTGAGGCACACGCGCAGCTGGTTCCACGATGATTCGCCGAGCGCGAGACATCCCTCGCAGGCGTTGGCGCGTGGCGTCACCTTTTGAATCCCGCTGAAATGTTCGCAAGGTTCAGCCATTGCACGGTGTTCTGGGTTGTTATGCGCGTTGTTCGGCGAGTGCCAATCCGGGAGAGTCCGCGAGCCCGACAATCGAAACTAATCGGCGCGCCGAACGCGCGTCCGGGTAGAGCGAGAGGAACGAGGTTGCGCGTGATGCTCCGCATAGGCGTCAAGAAGGCGACGGATCATGCGCTGGTACTGGGTGTTATGTTTTGCCGCCTCCTGCTTAAAGAAGTCGACGCTGCGTTTGCTAAGTGCCAGAGTGATCTTCACTCCTTCATCCCGGAACACCAGGTCTTCTGGGGCGGGAAGAAAGTCCGGGACCACCTTGGGCTTACCCAAAGGTTCATCCGTGTATTTTATTTTCGCGCTCATAGAGTTGCTTTCCCCTCCGCCAATAGCCGGCGCCAAAGATGCGAATAACGCCCTGTCGATAGGTGAATCTGACGGTGAGTACGCCACCGCCCACCGCGCCAAAGCAGAAGTAGCGTTGTTCACCCGAGCTGTGCGACGTGTCCTCAGCGATCACACGCTTTAGGTCGCCGAACGCAAGCTGCGCCACCGCGAAAGCAACACCGTGCTTAAGCTGATTCTCGCGGTCCTTAGAGGATCCCACTCGAATCGGGCTTTGGCCATTCGCCGATGCTACACCTAAGCCAGACAAAAAGCCATACATAAGTATGGCCTCCTGAGAACACGCTTCGGCTGCGCTCGGCGAGCGCCTGAGAGCGCTGGATTCTGCAGTCAGCTCGATGGTCTACGTCGAGAGCCCCATCTTCTCGAGGAACGGCTGCCAGCGCGGGTCGCCGTGCAGACTTCGCAGCAGGGCGTTCGACTTGATCCCGCTCAAGCCCGTGTCGCGCTGCGCATAAGCGCGCTCCAACCACTCGAAACCAAGATCCGCCTCTCCCCGGTACGCGTAGACCTCCGCCACTTGATAGGCGCTATCTTGCGCGTATTTGTCGATCAGGCCGCGCAGCGCCGCGTCGGACTTCTCCGGTCGTCCTTGCGCATGTTCCGCAAGTGCCTGCCCCTGGAGGCGAAAGTATTCGATCACCTCTGCCTCGAACGCCGCGCGCGCGTCCTCGATCCGCCCTTGCGCCAAGTGCACACGGCCGAGCCAGCAGTGCAAGAGCCCACCCTGCGGATGGAACTCGATCGTCTTTTTCACGACTGCCTCCGCCTCGTCGAGGAGGCCCGCGCGAAGGCACTGCGCCCCAAGGCTTCGTTGGGCACTCATGCTGAGGGGGTCGAACACCACCGCACGTCGAGCCAGCGCGACCGCCTCCTCGTGCCGGCCAATGCTCCCCGCCAGAGTCGCGGCACCGCGCAGGACCTCTGCATTCCCCGGCGCGAGCTCCAGCGCACGGCGGAACGACGCATCCGCCGCCTGCCAATCCCAGTCATAGTTCATTTGGACAAGGCCCAGCGCGACGTATCCTTCCGCCAGATCCGGCTCCAGCTCGATCGCACGCTCTGCCGCCGTTCGCGACTGACCGAAGCCTTCGTTGAGCGGTGCCCACGAATACCCGGCTTCAATCAGATGGGCACGAGACAACGCCGCCCAAGCCAATGCAAAACCGGGATCCAGCTCGACAGCCTGGCGAAAATATTCAATCCCCTTCGCCAGGTCCCCTCGCGTGATGCGATCTGCGAAGAACAGTCCCTGCAGATAGAGCGGATACGCCTTTGCGTTGTCGCCGCGTCCCTTCGCGGCCGCGAGCACTTCCGCCTTCACCACCGCGCTGACCGACGCATCCGGCTCCTCCCCCAGCAGCGCCGATCGCAGCTCCTTCACCACCGATTGCGCGATGTCGTCCTG
>DASZZK010000134.1:0-6979 GCA_035544975.1 Casimicrobiaceae bacterium
GCTGACAGCCCACGATGACCACCGAAGGATTCTTTTCCTTGAAAAACTTTCCAGCCCCCATGATCGTTCCGGTGGTGCCCATGCTCGAGACAAAATGAGTGATGCGCCCGCCGGTTTCGTTCCAGATCTCGGGCCCGGTTCCTCGATAATGGGAGAGCGGATTGTCCTGATTGGCAAACTGATCGAGGATAATGCCGCGGCCTTCGGCGCGCATTTTCTCCGCCACGTCCCGCGCGGTTTCCATCCCGCCGGCTTTGGGCGTCAGGATGATTTCAGCCCCGAACGCGGCCATCGTCTGCCGCCGCTCCAGCGACAGATGCTCCGGCATCACCAGCACCATCTTGTAGCCGCGCAGCGTCGCCGCCATGGCCAGCGCGATGCCGGTGTTGCCGCTGGTGGCCTCGATCAGGGTGTCGCCGCGTTTGATGTCACCGCGTTTTTCCGCCTCGACGATCATCGACAAGGCTGGCCGATCCTTGACCGAGCCGGCAGGATTGTTGCCCTCGAGCTTGGCGAGCATCACGTTGCTCGGCTTGCCGACGAGGTGGCGCAGTTGCACCAGCTGCGTATTGCCGACGGTATCTTCGATGGTTTTGTACATGGGAGGCTTAGGGCTAGGCGACGCGCGCGGCAGGCCCAGGTCATTTTACCCGAGACCAAAAGGAAGCCCCGCGTGAAACGCGGGGCTCCAGAGTGCTGAGACGAAACTGCGGCCGATCTGCCGCAAACGCTCCGCGTCGTCCTGATAGGCCGGCTTACTTCTTGGCCTTTTCGTCCTTGTCCGCCGATTTCATTGCCGCGTCGCTCTTGCTTGCGTCTTTGGCAGCGGCTTTGTCCGACTTGGCGGCGTTGGCGTCTTTCGTCGGCGCATCCTTGGCGGCGTTGGCGTCTTTCGTCGGCGCATCCTTGGCGGCTTTGGCGTCTTTCTTGGCCTTCGCTGCGGCGGCCTTGGCGTCCTTCTTCGCCTGCGCTTCGGCGGCCTTGGCGTCTTTCTTGGCTTTGTCTGCGGCTTCGGCGTCCGCCTTGGCTTTGGCCTTGGCCGCCTTGTCATCCGCGGCCTTTTCGGCCTTCATCGTCTTGGCGTCCTTGGCCGGCGATGCGCTCGGCGCGGCAGCTTTCGAAGCGGCAGGCTGCGCGGCCGCCGGCATGGTCGAAGGCGTCGCCGGAGCGCTCTTAGCCGCCGGGGTGGCGGGCGCTGCCGGAGTCGCCGGCGTTGTCGATTTGGCTGCCGGCGCGGGCTGCATGGCGGGTGGCGGCGGTTGCATACCCGACGGCGCAGCAGCCTTGGTGTCGGCCTTGGGCGCTGCCGGCGCGGCGACCGGCGTCGACACGCCGCTCACCGAGATCATGCCCTTGACCTTGGCAAAGGTGCCTTCCTTGATCCCGCTGACCTTCATGATGTCTTCCGGGGTCTTGAAGGGGCCGTTGGCGTTGCGGTAGTCGATGATCGCTTGCGCCTTGACCGGACCGATTTCCGGCAAAGCGTCGAGCTCTTCTTTGGTCGCGGTGTTGATATTGACCGCGGCAAGCGCGAACGCCGAGAACAGCAGCGTCACGAGTAACAGCAGGAACCTCTTCATTCATCCCTCCGAGGGAAAGTTGACATTAGGGTGCACAGGCGCTTCCGGTCTTGGCCGGACGCCTATAACGGCTGCGCGATGTTACGGGTTGACCGAGGATGGACCAAGAAGGGCCTGCACGCACTTGGCGACGCCCTGTCCGATGTCACGCATCGGCGCGTCGTACCCGGCGGCGCGCAGCCGGCCGAGATCGGCCTGAGTGTAGCTCTGGTACTTGTCCTTGAGTCCGGCGGGAAAAGCGATGTATTCGATCGCGCCCGCGCGATGCAGCGCCTCGAACGGCAGCGGCGCGACTCCCTCGGAGACGCGGCAGGCGTTGATCGTTTCGGTCGCCACCGCGTTGAATGTCGCCGCGATGCCGCAGCCCAGATTGAAGATTCCCGAGCGCTCGGAGTGGTCGAGAAAGTCGAGATTGACCTGCACAACATCGTCGATGCTCACAAAGTCGCGGCGCTGCTCACCGGCGGCGTAGCGTCCCGAGCCCTCGAAAAGCTGCACCTTCCCGGCGGCCCGATACTGCTGAAAAAAATGCCATACGACCGACGCCATCCTGCCTTTGTACGCTTCGCGCGGACCATAGACGTTGAAGTAGCGGAAGCCGGCAATCTGCGACGTGCGATCCGGGAGCAGCCGGCGGACGTACTGATCGAACAGCCACTTCGAATAGCCGTAGACATTGAGCGGAGACTCGCACGCTCTTTCCTCGCGAAATTTCGTGCCCGCGCCGTAGACAGCAGCCGACGAGGCATAGAGAAAGGGAATGTCGTTATCCTGACAATGCTGCAGCAGCGCCACCGAATAGCGATAATTGTTGGCAAGCATGAACCTGCCATCGGTCTCCATGGTGTCCGTGCAAGCGCCCTGATGCATGACCGCGGCGATGTCGTCGTCGAAGTCTCCGTCGGCGAGCCGCGGCAGGAACTCGTCCTTGTCGAAATAGTCGGCGACATCGCAATCGACGAGATTACGAAAAGTATCCGTACGAGACAGGCTGTCGACCGCGAGAATCTGCGTCTCTCCGCGCGCATTCAATGCCCGGATCAGGCTCGATCCGATGAAGCCGGCGGCGCCGGTGACGACAATGTACAAGCGTGTTCCCCGCTCGGTGGAGTTAGAGTTCGATGTCGACCTTGCCGATTTCCGTGGTCACGAATGGCACGCGAGGCGCGACCGCGCAGAGCAATTCGTAGCCGACGGTGCTCGCCGCGGCGGCGACGTCATCGACCGACAATGCTTCGCCCCAAAGCACGACCGGGCTGCCGACGCCGGCCTCCGGTACTTCGGTGAGGTCGACGGTCATCAGGTCCATCGAGACGCGGCCCGCCGTGCGCACTTTCTTGCCGCACACCAGAACCGGCGTCCCATTGGGCGCGTGCCGCGGATAGCCGTCGGCGTACCCGCAGGCAATCACGCCAACGCGGTGCGCGCGCGCGGCGGTGTAGCCTCCGCCGTAACCCACGCTCGCGTTGGGCTTCAGATCGATCACCGCGATCAACTCGCTGCGCAAGGTCATCGCCGGCGACAGACCGAGCATTTCCGCGGTGTCGTACGGAAAGGGCGAGGAGCCATAGAGCATGATGCCGGGCCGGACATAGTCCCCGCCCACCTCGCTGAAGCGGATAACTCCGGCGGAGTTGGCGATCGAGCGCGGATAGGGCAAGCCTTTGCACGCGTCCTCGAACGTTTGCAATTGTTCGCGCAAGCCTTCCTCTTCGTCAGCGCGAGCGAGGTGGGTCATCAATCGCAACGCTGCGACGCTCGACGCAGCCGACAGCCGATCGGCCATCTCGCGCGCTTCCGAGGGCTTGAACCCCAGCCGATTCATGCCGGTATTGATTTTGATGAACACTTCCAGCGGGCGCGTGAGCGGAGTGGTCTCCAACATGCGCACGTGCTCGATGTGGTGCACAACTACGGCGAGGCGGCGCGACGCGATTTCCGGCAGCTCGTCAGCACCAAAAAATCCTTCCAGCAGAAGGATGCGGCGCGCATAGTGCTGCTCACGCAACGAAACCGCGGCGTCGAGCTCGAGCAGCGCAAGTCCGTCGGCGTCGCTGAGCGCCGGCAGAACGCGCATCAGACCGTGGCCGTAAGCGTTGGCCTTGACCACCGCGAGCAGTTGCGCGCCAGCCGATTTTTCGCGCGCGACGCGCAAATTCTTGCGCAATGCCGCAAGATTGATTTGGGCCAGGATGGGACGGCTCATGACAGGAGGCGCTAAGTCGGAAAACGAACCAAGGCCTTCCGGTTTTGTCTGAGGAGGAAACGTGGTATAAGGCGCGAGCCGTGTGCGCCGGCAAGCAATTAATTATACACAAGCGCAGCGAACGTTCCCCGGCCTTCCGCTGCCGGTGTCAAGCACCGCGAGCGTCCGCGCAAATGAGGACAATGAAGGCCGGGTTCTACATCATCATGGCGGCGCAGTTTTTTTCGTCGCTCGCCGACAATGCGCTGCTGGTCGCGGCAATTCAGATGCTGCGCGATCTCGACTCGCCAGCGTGGATGACGCCCGCGCTGAAGCAATGTTTCGTCATCTCCTATGTGTTGCTGGCGCCCTTGGTCGGCGCGTTCGCGGATTCGATGGCCAAGGGACGCGTCATGCTCATCACCAACGGCGTCAAGGTCGCGGGCTGCTCGCTGATGCTGTTCACCTTGCACCCTCTGCTCGCGTATGCGGTGGTGGGACTCGGCGCCGCCGCGTACTCGCCCGCGAAATACGGCATCCTGACCGAACTGCTGCCCGCACGGCAGTTGGTCGTAGCCAACGGCTGGATCGAGGGTACGACGGTCGCCTCGATTGTCTTTGGATGGCTCCTTGGGGGCTTGCTGATCAGCGGCCCGATATCGAGCGCGCTGCTTGCGATCGATATACCGCGCATCGACACCGGGATCAACACGCCACCGCAAGCTGCCATTGCCGTCATCATGGGCACCTATGGCATCGCCGCACTTTTCAACTGGTACATTCCGAACACCGGCGTCGACCATCGCACGCCAAGCAAAAACCCGTTCTTCCTGATTCGCGAGTTCGGCCACTGCTGCGCGCTTTTATGGCGTGACAAGCTTGGCCAGATCTCGCTGGCGACGACGACTCTGTTTTGGGGCGCCGGTGCGACGCTGCAGTTCATCGTGATCGATTGGGCCGCGTCACATCTTTGCTACAACCTGTCGCGCGCCGCTTACCTTCAGGGCGTGGTCGCCATCGGCATCGGGCTCGGAGCCGTGGCGGCGGCAAGATTCGTCTCGCTCAGGAACGCCGTCAAGGTGTTGCCGCTCGGCGTCGCGATGGGTATCGGCGTCATCGCGATGATCTATGTCCTCAAGGTCGAGACCGCGATCATACTGATGACGGTGATTGGCGCGCTGGCCGGTTTCTTCGTGGTGCCGATGAATGCGCTGCTGCAACATCGAGGCCATGTCCTGATGGGCGCGGGCCATTCGATCGCGGTGCAGAATTTCAACGAGAACATCGGCATACTGGTGATGCTTGCCCTTTACGGGCTGCTCGTTTTTCTGGGCATCTCGACCAACGAGGCGATCCTGCTGTTCGGCCTGTTCGTTGCCGGCACTATGGCACTGGTGATGTGGCGCCATCGCGTCAACCTCGCGGGAGGCGATCTCATGCACCTGATCGCGGCCGAGAGGGTCGAACCGGCGCGGACCCGGTTGCCGTCCTAGAGCAGGATCGGCTGGTCAGGCAACTCGTTATCGGCTGCGCCAACGCGCGGGAAGTGCCGCGACAGAAGCGCGCTGACAGCTTCGATGCCGGCCACCGCGCCATCCGCGAAGCGCCGCTCGCGGAACGCCGATTCCATCGTACGGCAGATCGATTGCCATTCCGCGTCGCCGACCACGCGATCGATACCGCGATCGGCCACGATCTCGACCCTGCGGTCAGCAAGCAGCAGGTACACCAGCACGCCGCTGTTGCCTTCGGTGTCCCAGATGCGCAGGCGCCCGAAGACGTCGAGCGCGCGCTCGCGCGGCGTTTGCCGGGCGAGCACCAGCGAGAGCGGCAAGGCGGCCTCCACCACGAAGCGAACCTGACCGGCATGACTCTTTTCGCCGGCGCTGATCGCGGCTTCGATACGAGCCAGCGCCTCCCGGGGAAACTTCCGCCGCACCGCGTGGTGATCGGTCGCAAGATGACGTGCAAAGCGTTTCAGGCGCGGCGCCGGCGCTTGCGTCGAACCGTGTTTCCGCGCTGCGTCGGCCGCATGCATGTCAGTCCCACCCTCCGCTCGCACCACCACCGCCGAAGCTTCCACCGCCGCCGGAGAATCCGCCACCACCTCCACCGCCGCCAAATCCGCCTCCACCACCCATGCCACCCGGGATCCAGCCGCCACCGCGACCGCCGCCAAACATCGAAAAGACGATGACGACGAACGCAATCACCGCCGCGGCGCCAGCGATCAGCAAAGACCCGGCGATGAACCATGCCGCGGTGCCGGCAACTCCCGCGCCGATAGCCGAGCCGCCGACGTTGCCGAAAATCGAGCGCAGAATCGTTCCGACGATCGGAACCGCAACCAGCAGCACGATGAACAAGGTTCCATAGTCGAACGAGTGGCGTGGCGCGGAACGCTTGGCCGAATCCGGCGGCGGCAGCGGCTCTCCGGCGCCGACGACGGCAATGATCCGGTCTACGCCGGCGTTTATGCCAGCCGCGAACTGGCCCTGCTTGAAGTAAGGCGCGACGGTTTCGCCGATGATTCTTCGAGACGTTACGTCGGTAAGCACGCCCTCGAAACCGTAACCAACCTCGATGCGCAAGCGCTTGTCGTCCTTGGCGATCAGGAAGATGGCGCCGTTGTCCTTGCCTTTCTGTCCGATCTTCCACGCCTCCGCAACACGCAGCGCGTACTCCTCAATCGGTTCCGGAGAGGTTGTGGGTACCATCAACACCACCAGCTGATTGCTGGTGCGCGCCTCCCAGTCACGCAATTTGGATTCGAGCGCCTGACGCTCGGAGGCGGTCAAGGTGCCGGTCAGATCGGTGACCTGGCTGGTCAGCGACGGCACCGGCCGCAGTCCGTCCTTCGGCGGATCCCACGCAACCGCCAGTGCGGCGCTGGCGAACAAAAACGCAGCAGCCGCCGCACTCGCGAGCACCGCGGCCGCCCTCTCGACAGCACCGACGCGGCGCCCAGGCGTCACGGCACAGCTTAAGTCGGAGAGCGGGTGATCGATGACGATCAGTTCTTGGGCGCGGGCGCCGGCGCCGGTGGCGGTGGTGCGACCGACGGCGTTGGCGACTTGCCGAAATCGACCGTCGGCGGCACGCTGATCGTCTTTTCGTTGTCGACGGTGAAGTTGGGCTTCACGTCCATCTTGAATATCATCGCCGTGAGATTGGTCGGGAACGAGCGCACGGTCACGTTGTAATCCTGCACCGC
>DASZZK010000135.1:0-2756 GCA_035544975.1 Casimicrobiaceae bacterium
CGTCGGCCCGTGCCGTCCCGGCCTTGGCGCTGGGTATCAAATGCGGAAGCGCGTTTGCCAGGCGACGGGCGCCGTCGAAGCGCTTTTCCAATAGTCTTTGGAAAGCGTCACGATTTCGACCTCTCCGCCCTGCCGCGGCGCGTGAATAAAACGATCCTCGCCGAGGTAAATGCCGACATGGGAAAACTGCAAGCGACGGGTATTGAAAAAAACCAGATCGCCCGGCATAAGCTCGGCCACCGGGATCTTTTGTCCCAAGCGGGAGATCTCCTGCGAAGTGCGCGGCAATGTCACGCCGGTCACCTGCTGGAACACGTAACGCACCAATCCGCTGCAGTCGAGTCCCCGCTCCGGGCTTGTGCCGCCGAATTTGTAATCGACGCCAATCAAGCCCAGGGCGTAGATCGCCAGGTCCTGTGCGCCGTGCCAGACGTTTGCGGGAACCGCAGAGGCTTGGGAAGCACGCTCGCGCGCTGGGAGCGGCGCGTCTGCCGCCGCCAACGGCGCGAACAGTAGGCCAGCGGCAAGGCCTGCGGCGAAAATGCGAGCGCGGACTGAGCGCCTTCCGCGAGTGGCTTGGGGTTCGATGATCAAAATCATTTTAGCCTATTTTCAAGCGCTTGCAAGCCCTAGTTCGGAAACAGCTTCATATCGACTGCCTCTTGGGTCGAGCGGCCGCTCGCCTCAGGCGACGCTCCTTGGGATCGCTGACCAGCGCGCGATAGACCTCGACCCGATCGCCGTCGGCAAGTATAGCCTTGCGGTCGGTCAGCCTGCCAAAGATCCCAACCCGGGCGCCGGCGAGGTCGACCTCCGGATGGCGCGCCGCCAGACCGGAACGCTCGAGCGCGTCCGCGACCGTGGCGCCGGCCGGCAGCCGCACGGGGATCTGGGTCGCGCGATCCGGCAGCGCGAAAACGACGGTCACCTGGATGCCGGCAGCGGCCTGAATCATGATCGCGGCTTGTGCAGGTCGTCGGCACGCTTGACGAAGGCATCGATGAACGTGGCCGCGATGTGGGCGAACACCGGTCCGATGAAACGTTCGAGCACCGGGCCCGCGAACTCATAGCGCAGGTCGAACTCGACTTTGCAAGCCGCGGGCGCGAGTGACCTGAAACGCCAGGTGCCGTCGAGCCGACGGAAAGGCCCGTCTCGCAACTCGATCACGATGCGCTCGGGCCGCTCGTTGCGATTGGCGGTCGTGAAATGCGCTCGTACGCTGTGATAGTTGATATCGATCCTCGCAACCAGCGCGGCGGGTGTTCGCTCGAGTATGGTGGTGCCGCCGCACCATGGCAAAAACTCGGGGTAGTCCTCGACGCGTTCGACCAGATCGAACATCTGCTGCGCGCTGTGCTCGACGAGCACCGATTTGCTGACACTGGCCATTGTTACAATAGCGCGGGAATTGGGAAGCTCAGGAACGAGTGAGCCAGCGGGTACGGGCGAGTTGGCAACTGAGCGGGCACACCATGAGCATTGTCGAGAACAAAAAAGCGTATCACGACTACTTCGTCGAGGAGAAATTCGAGGCGGGAGTGGCGCTCGAGGGTTGGGAAGTGAAGGCCATCCGCGCCGGGCGCGCTCAATTGAAGGAAGCGTACGTGGTCGTCAAAAGCGGCGAGATCGTGCTCCTCGGCGCGCACATCACGCCGCTGGCGACGGCGTCCACCCATATCAAGCCCGATCCGACCCGCACGCGCAAGCTTCTGATGCATCGGCTGGAGATCAACCGCCTGATCGGCAAAGTCCAGCGCGCGGGCTATACGCTGACTCCGCTGAATCTCCATTTCAGCAAAGGACGGATCAAGCTGGAGATCGGGCTCGCGCGTGGCAAGAAGCAATACGACAAGCGGGAGACCGAAAAGCTGCGCGACTGGACCCGCGAAAAGCAGCGTCTGCTGCGCAACCGGTCGGGCGCGATGCGCGCCTCGCGCTCGGGGTGAGCCGGGCAGGCGCCACGCCGGTCGTGATTCGGGCGGCCGCGGATGCCGACCTGCCGGCGATAGCCGAGCTGTATGCGCATCATGTTCTCACCGGGACGGCGTCGTTCGAGGTCTCGGCACCCACGGTCGATGAAATGCGGCGCCGGCGGCACGACGTTCTTTCGCACGGGCTGCCCTATTTCGTCGCGTCGCTGTCGGACAGCGGTTCGGATCTCGCCGGCTACGCCTATGCCACCGAGTATCGCTCCCGGGTCGCCTACCGGCACACGGTCGAGGATTCGGTGTACGTCGACCCGGTCTGGGTCCGGCGCGGCGCGGGCCGCGCGTTGCTCGCCGCGGTGATCGCCGCCTGCGAGACGCTCGGCTACCGGCAGATGGTCGCGGTGATCGGCGGCTCCGACAATGCGGCGTCGATTTCGCTCCACGCGGCGCTTGGATTCCGGCACGCCGGGGTCTTGCCCGCGGTTGGCCGCAAGTTCGATCGCTGGATCGACACCGTATTGATGCAGCGCGCCCTCGGCCCGGGCGCCTCCACGCCTGCGCCATGACGCAGCACTCGTCGATGAGCCACTCCGAACAATCCTCCGGGCTCGACCGCAACGCGGCGAACTACGTTCCGCTCTCGCCGATCCAGTTTCTCGCGCGCAGCGCGCTCGTCTATCCCGACAAGGTGGCGGTGCGGCATGGCGAGCGCGCCATTACCTATCGCGAGTTCGAGTCGCGTTGCCGGCGGTTCGCCTCGGCGCTGGCGCAACGCGGCATCGGTCGTGGCGATACGGTGGCGGTCATTGCGCCGAACGTCCCGGC
>DASZZK010000136.1:0-3545 GCA_035544975.1 Casimicrobiaceae bacterium
TCGAACCGCTCGCGGGCCGCTGATCGTGGCAACCGGAAAGGAAATCGGCGGCGGGATGCGGCTCGATTCGGTACGACCCGACGGCGTGACGCTGATCGACGGTGGCGTCCGCCGTGACATCGTCCTGCGTGCGGCGACGACGGAACCGCGACCCGCGGTCGGCGTCGCGCAAACCGCCAAGCCATCCGCGTGCGTGGTGCCGCCGGGATTTACCGGGCCGGTCGTGCGATTGAATGCGGAGCTGCTCGGAGGCGTGACCGGCACACCTGACGGATGGAAGGCCTTGCTCGAGCCGGGATCGGGCGCGTTGATCGTGCGCGATCAAAGCGGCTTCGCCGGGATGCTGGGCCTCAAGAACGGAGACCGCGTGGAACGCGCCAACGGTATCCCGCTGTTGATTCCGGGTGACATCGTGTCGACGGTCCTGCAGCCGCTGACCAAGAGCCAGGCGGTGTGGGTCGCCGGCACGCGCGACGGCAAGCCCCAGCAGTGGCTGTATCTCAACGCAGGAGCATGTCCCGGATAGCCGCTGCCGCGTATCGTCGAAACTACAACCGATTACCGAATAAAGCGGCGTTCGCTGACTCTCGTCGTCCCCGCGAAAGCGGGGACCCAGTGGCGTTGGTCAAAAGACGCTGGATTCCCGCTTTCGCGGGAACGACAATATTGACGTTCCGTGCGTCCGCAAGGCGAACTCACTCGTTCATGCCGTCAGCGCCACCGTTTCCGGCAGCCAGTCGAGCAGCTCCGGGAGCGAATGGATGACGCCGTCGGCGGCCCAATGCTCCGGCGTGTCGTCGGCGCCCAGGTAACCGTAGCTCGCGATCAAGGTTTTCATCCCCGCGGCGCGGCCGGCGACGATGTCGCGCTCGGCGTCGCCCACGTACACGCAGTCGGAAGGCTCGACTTTCAGCGCCAGCGCCGCCGCGAGCAAGGGCTCCGGGTGCGGCTTTGTGTTGGCCGTGGTATCTCCGCAGATGACCGCGACCGTGCGCGCCGAAAGCGCCAGCCGCTCGAGGATCGGCAGCGTGAACCGTGTTGCCTTGTTGGTGACGATGCCCCAGCGCAAACCCCGACGCTCGATCTCCGCCAGAACCTTTTCCGCGTCCTCGAACAGCTGTGTTTTTTCGCAGAGCGCTGCTGCGTAATAGTCGAGGAAGCTGTCGCGAAGGAGCTCGAAGTCGGGACTCTCGCGGCCAATGCCGAAAGCCGCGCCGAGCATGCCGCGCGCACCATGCGACGCGTGCGGACGAAGGGCCTCGAGCGGCATCGGCGGCAGCGACCGATCGGCGCGAACACGATTGATAGCGCCGGCGAGATCGACGGCGGTATCGGCGAGTGTGCCATCAAGATCGAACAGCACCGCCTTGACGTCGAGCCGGAGAGGAGGCGCGGCGCTATTCGCCACGACGGAAGCACATGATGTAGTTGACCGAGGTATCGGCTTCGAGCCGGTAGGATTTGGTGAAGGGGTTGTATGTCATGCCGATTATTGCGTCGGTCTCGAGCCCCGCCGTACGCGCGAACGCGGCGATTTCGGATGGCTTCAGAAACCGCGCGTAGTCGTGCGTGCCTCGCGGCAGAAGGCCCAACACGTACTCCGCCCCGACGATGGCCAGCGCGTAAGCCTTTGCATTGCGGTTGATGGTGGAGAAAACGACGTAGCCGCCGGCGCGCACCAGCTTGGCACAGGCGTCGATGGTCGATGCAGGATCGGGAACGTGCTCGAGCAACTCCATGCAGGTGACGACGTCGAATGTGGCGGGCGCTTCGATCGCCAACGCTTCAGCCGACATCAGGCGGTAATCGACGCTCGCGCCCGATTCGATCTGATGCAGTCGGGCGACGCCAAGCGCTTTGTCGGACAGGTCGATGCCGGTGACCTTGGCGCCGTCGTGCGCCATGGCTTCGGTGAGAATGCCGCCGCCGCAGCCGACGTCGAGCACCGTCTTGCCCGCAAGTCCGCCGCATTGGCGGGCGATGTAATTCATCCGCAACGGATTGATGTCGTGCAGCGGTTTGAATTCGCTTGTCGGATCCCACCAATGATGCGCAAGCGCGCTGAACTTGGCGAGCTCCGACGGGTCGACATTGACGTTCATTGGAGTCGATCCTGCCAGAAGCGGGCGCGCGAAGCGAGCTCCTTGCCATCCAGCCGGGTCAGCATCGCATCGGCGAGGAGCCGCTCGCCAGCGACCCACACATCGCTCACCTGATCGCGCCCGGTGACATGAACGAGGTGCGATACGGGGTCATAGCATGGTGCATGAGACAAGCCGCTCAGATCGACCGCGATGGCGTCGGCCTGCTTGCCGGGCTCGAGCGATCCGATGTCGCTTTCCATTCCGAGTGCCGTCGCGCCGCCCAGCGTTGCCATCCGCAATACGTCGGCGGCCGGCAGCGCTGCGGCGTCGCTCCCTGCAACTTTGGCGATGAGCGAAGCGAGGCGCGCCTCGGCAAAAACGTCGAGGCGATTGTTGCTCGCGGCGCCGTCGCTCCCTAGCGCGACGTTGACGCCGGCGCGCTTTAATGCCGCGATCGGAGCGATGCCGCTGGCCAGCTTCAGATTCGAGGTCGGGCAATGCACGACGTGACAGCGCTGTGCCGCCAGCAGTTCGATGTCGGCCGGATCGACATCGACGGCGTGAATCGCGATAAAGCCCGGGCCGGTTGCGCCCAGGAAGTTCAGCCGCTGCAGCGGCGCCGTGTGATGCTCGGCCAGACTCTTCGTTCGCTCGTCGCGCGTTTCCAGCAGGTGGGTCTGGATGGCGAGATCGAGTTGACGGGCGAAGGTGACGATCTTGGTCCACGTCGCGTCGGTGACGGTATACGGTGCGTGCGGCGCAAGCGAAAACAAGAGGCGCGGCTCGTGCTTCCAGGCGTCGCGTGCCGAGAGTCCGGCGTGCAGATAGCCATCGGCGTCCGCGGCGTAAGACGTCGGGAAATCCAAAACGGGAAGCCCCAGCATCGCCCTCATTCCACTGGCGCGATAGGCGCGCGCGGCGGCGTCCGGAAAAAAGTACATGTCATTGCAGCAAGTGATGCCGCCCCGGAGCATCTCCGCCGCGGCAAGCAAGGTCCCGTCGTAGACGAAGTCGGCGTCGACAAAGCGGCCCTCGCGAGGCCAGATCGATCGCTCGAGCCAGGTCTCGAGCGGCACATCGTCAGCGACGCCGCGGAGCAAGGACATGGCGGCGTGGGTGTGGGCGTTGACGAGCCCCGGCAACAGAACGTGGGTAGGCAGCGCAACGTGCTCGCGCGCCGCGTAGTCACGCTCGGCATGCGCCGTCGGGACCACCGCAACGATTCGCCCCTCGCTCACCAGCAGCGAATGCTGATGCAGCAGACCCGCGGGCTCGATAGGCAACAACCAGCGCGCATCGATGCGCAATTCGACGTCTGTCATCGGCTGCAGCATACGGGTAGATGCATATTATTCGCGGGCGAAAGAAAAAGCCCCGCACGCGGCGGGGCTCTTTCGACGTAAAGCGCCGCTTTAGCGCTTGACGCCCTCGCCCTTGACTTCGACTTCGACGCGGCGGTTC
>DASZZK010000137.1:0-3810 GCA_035544975.1 Casimicrobiaceae bacterium
GGATCGAAACGTCGAGCGCGGAGACCGGCTCGTCGCAGATGATGAGCCGGGGCTCGACCGCGAGCGCGCGGGCGATGCCGATCCGCTGTCGCTGGCCGCCCGAGAATTCGTGCGGATAGCGTTGCGCGTGTTGCGCGCTCAAGCCCACGAGTCCGAGAAGCTCCGCGACCCGTTCTTTCTCACGCCCTGCCGCGAGGCCATAGAGCGCGAGCGGCTCGGCCAGGGTCTGCAGGACGGTCATGCGCGGATTGAGCGAGGCGTAGGGATCCTGGAAAATAATCTGCATCGAGCGCCTCTGCGCGCGCAGCGCCTTCGCGTCGAGCGCGAACAGGTCCTCCCCGTCGAACCAGACCTTGCCCGAGGTCGGCTCGATCAATCGCAGCAGCAGCCTGCCCGTGGTTGATTTGCCGCAGCCCGATTCCCCCACCAGCGCCAGCGTTTCGCCGCGAGCGAGCTCGAAGCTGATGCCGTCGACCGCCTGCACCGTGCCGGTGTTGCGTCCGAACACGCCCTTCTTCACCGGGAAGTGCTTGACGAGAGCTTCCACGCGCAGCAACGCGCCGTCGGCACGCGAGATCATCCCGGCGCCATCATGTTCTCGCTCAACGGCGCGCGCCAGCACGCCGACTCGTGACCGTTGCCCAAGTCGACGAGCGGTGGATCCTCGTGCCGGCAGCGCTCGATCACGAACGGGCATCGCGGATGGAAGCGGCAGCCGCCGACCGGCGCGAGCGGGTTAGGCACCTGGCCCTCGATCGCGGCGAGCCTGTCCTGTTCGATGTCGAGCCTGGGTATCGAGCCCAGAAGTCCGACGGTGTAGGGATGCTGCGGCTCGGCGAAAAGAGCCACGACGGTGGCGCGCTCGACGATGCGGCCTGCGTACATCACCACAATATCGTCGGCGAGCTCGGCGACGACACCGAGATCGTGGGTGATGAGGATGATCGCGGTGCCGGTTTCCTCACGCAGCGTGCGCATGAGGTCGAGTATCTGCGCCTGGATGGTGACGTCGAGCGCGGTTGTGGGTTCATCGGCGATCAGGAGCTTCGGCTTGCAAGCGAGCGCCATCGCAACCATCACCCGCTGCCGCATGCCGCCCGAGAGCCGGTGCGGGTATTCGCCGAAGCGCTGCTCGGGCGAGGGAATGTGAACCATCCGCAACATCTCGATCGCCAGGTCGTTCGCCGCATCGCGGCTCATCCGCCGATGACGCAGAATGCCTTCGACGATCTGCTCGCCGACCGTCAGCACCGGGTTGAGCGAGGTCATCGGCTCCTGAAAGATCATCGAGATGCGATCGCCGCGAAGCTCGCGCAAGGCCGCCGTCGAAAGCTGCACAAGATCGACGCCGTCGAACAGGATCTCGCCGCCGGCGATTCGCCCGGGCGGGCGCGGCACCAGGCCCATGATCGAAAGCGCCGTCACACTCTTGCCGCAACCGGACTCGCCGACGATGCCTAGCGTTCGTCCCGGATCGATCGAAAAGCTGATTCCGTCGACCGCCGGGAACTCGCCGCCCTCGACCTGAAAGAACGTCTTGAGCGCGCGAACCTCGAGCAGCGCGCTCATTGCTCGCGATGCATCCGGGCGGCGTGAAAGTTGAGGATCTCCGCCTCGATCGAGGCGCGGTCGGTGACTCCCGTCGGCCGCGCACGGCCGGGAAGGCACGCGACAAAGGGTTGATAGCGCTCGAGACTCTTGACATAAAGCCGTTGCAATTCCTCCAGCGGTTCCGGGTGATCGTCGACCCGAAGGTCGAGGAAGGGATACGCCTCGGTGGTGCAGATCAAGAGCGCAACGGCCTGCTTGCCGCGCTTGTCGCCGCCGGCAGTCTCGCCGGCGATCATCGCCGCCATGAGGCGCTCGGCGAAGGGCAGGTCGCGCGCGGCATCGTAGACCTGCGCCGTGTCCTCGATCACCTGCGGTCCGGCGAGCATGTTCCCGGCCACCGAGAAGCCGTCCCCCGCGAGTTGTCCGCTCCACTCGAGGCATTGGACGCCGGTGTGCGCGCCGACGTTGCCTTCAGCGTCGATCAGGTGGAACTGGCGATGCTCGCGCCCGGCATCGTCGGCCAGGAGCGAGCGCACGACGTCGTTCGGCGCCAGACCCTGCGACAGCAACGCGAGCCCGCGCGGGCCATAAAGCGGATTGAGCAGCGCCTGCGTCGAGAGCGCTCCGACCCCACTGTGCGCGTAAGGACAAAGCGCCCCGACGGCAAAAAAGCGGCTGGCGACGACCACGCCCAATGCGCCGCTGGGGTCACGCGCGACAATCGACCAGGTCATGTGCGGTTCTCGCCGGTGCTTTTGTCCCTGCGTACGGAAAGTGTGGATCGGCGCACGCAACCAAGCGCCGGGCGCTTCAATCGAGACAGGCGAAGGCCAGTACCTCGGCCGGGTCGTCGGCAAATGCATGGCCGAAGCTGATGTGGCCGCGCCCGCGCAGGATCAGCTCCTCGCGGCGCAAGGTGACCTCTGCCTTGCCCTCGGCCGTCACCCAGGTCCCATTGGAGCTGTGGTCGATGAGCACGAACTTGTCGCGCCGCCGCTCGATGTGAGCGTGCACGCGCGAAGCCTTGCGATCAGCGATGACGATGTCGTTGGTGATATCGCGCCCGAGGGTCAGTCGCGATCGCGCCTCGCTGAGCTCGATTTCCTGCGCGCCGTGCGTCAGCTTGACCTTCGTCGCAGCAACCGCAACACGAGGCGACATGGAAGTAAGCTCCTCCTCGGACTCCGCCCAGGTCAGCTCGAACACCGCGACGTCCTGATCCTTGCCGCGGAACGTATGGGAATCCTGGTCGCGCGTCCGTCCGCGCAGCGCCGGCGACAGCTCGGCGGCAGTCTGCGCAGAGGTGAATATTTGTCCGCCGGCGGCGAATGTCGTCAGGCGCGCGGCCACGTTGACCGCGTCGCCGAACACGTCGGCTTCATCCTCTATGGTCGGCCCGGAATGAAAGCCGATGTGCATCGCCACCGGAGTATCGCGGCTGGTGCGCTGCTTGCAGAGGCGCAGTTGGATTTCGATGGCTGCCTGCGCGGCGCCGTCCGCTGCGGGAAAGACGGCCAGGACCTCATCGCCGATGGTCTTGACCACACGGCCGCCGAAGTCCACGCAGACACGCTTCACGATTTCCAGGCAGCGGTCGATCGTGGCCAATGCATCCGCATTCCCGAGAATTTCGTAGAGTTTGGTGCTGCCGGAAATGTCCGCGAACAGGACGACGAGGTTGCGTGTAGTGGAGGCCATGCGGCGGTGATCGACCACGAATTAGTGTCAGTATAAGGCAAGACAAGTTATCCGAGTTTCCCGGAGCGAATTGCGAAGTATTCACGTTGACTTGGCGGGGGGCGGCGAGCCTAGTATCCTTCGCTGTCTGCCGCGCTGATAACCGGCTTGCGGTTATCCTATGATAAAAACTTCCCCGTCCGGGCTCGCTTGCCTGATTTTTCTCGTCGCTGCGCCTTGTGCCGGCGCCGACATCGGGATGGTCACGCTCGTCGACGGGAGGCCGAAAGTTCTGCGCGGGACGGCCTGGTTCAGTCTGTCCGAAGGCGTGCGCGTCCGCGACGGCGACACTCTCGACGTTCCGGACAAGGGCCAGCTCCAGCTGGAGCTGACCGACGGGGGTGCCGTCAGCTTGATCGGACCCGGCGCCTTGTATGCTGCAGCGCTCACCCCGCGCGACGCCAGACAACCGGCCCAAGCCGAATTGTTTCTTACCCGTGGCTGGCTCAAGCTCGACACCAAGCCGCCCGGCACGCGGGTGAGAATTCGGACGCCGCTTAGCACGGTGACGGCATCCGACGC
>DASZZK010000138.1:0-3837 GCA_035544975.1 Casimicrobiaceae bacterium
CGCAGCGCTGTGGCGGGAGGTCGAGGCCCGCGGTGGATTCGACCTCGGGGGCACACGGCTCTGGCTTCGCCTGCGTGAGTCGGGGTTCGTCTCCGGCCGCAGCTCGCACGCCGATCGCATCAAGACCATTCGCATGCTAGCCGAGCGCCATGACGTGGTGGTCGATCCCCATACCGCGGATGGCGTCAAGGTCGGCCTCGAGCACCGCGAAGCGGGCGTGCCGCTCATCTGCATCGAAACCGCGCTGCCGGCCAAGTTTGCGGCGACGATACAAGAGGCATTGGGCTACGAGCCGAAGAGGCCGCCGGCTTATGTGGGCCTCGAAGCGCTACCGCAGCGATTTGTAACCCTGCGGGCTGACGTCGCGGCCGTTAAGGCATTCGTTGCCGAGCACGCGCATGCCTGAACCGGCGCCTCCCATGAGCCGATGGTTGCGCGATCTCGGCCGCAATCTGTGGAGCGGTGCGCTGCTCGTGTTCGGACAACCCGTCACCAAGCTTCGCTTTCGCATCGGAGTGCCGCAGCTGCTGGTCTTGTTTGTCCTTTCGGCGTGGCTCGATCTGGCGGTGGACACGGTGCGGCGCGAGCCCGGTGCGAAGTTCGTGCTCACGGGTCTGATCGCCGAAGGATTCTACGGTGGACTGCTGATGCTCTTTGCGGCGTTTCTGGCGCTGATCTTCCGCCAGCCGTCGTACGCGCTCGCGCTCCCGGTCATCGTGCTCTCGAGCGAGTGGCCGCTGTTGCTGGCCCGCATGTTGAGCGAGGTAGCGTTCGGTGGCAGCGCCGAGACGCTTGGCGCGGTGTTGCGCGCGGAGCAGCTTATCCTCCTGTGGAGCGTGTTCTGGCTTTGGCGTTCCGCGGCGGTGAGCCTGTCGCCCAAATACCCTCACTACGTGCTGCGCTCGCTTGGCGCGGCCATTTTGCTGTCGACCCCGCTGTGGTTCGCGCCCGCCCTTTTGCCGGAGATGGCGTGGTGGGAGCGCCCGCCGCAGGAGCCGGCACGCGACACGCGCTTCCCGAGCCCGGCCTCGGAGACGGTGTTGAGCGCGCAGCAGGCGCTTTTCGAGAAGGCGCTCGACGACCTCGCTGACGAGCGGCGCGGCGTCACCGATCTCTACTTCGTCGGATTTGCGCCGTACGCGGGTGAGGACGTGTTTCGCAAGGACATGGAGCTCGCGCGCGATCTCTTCGATCAGCGCTTCGACACCTCGGGTCGATCCATCGTGCTGATCAACAATCCGAGGACGGTGCTGGAGCAGCCCATGGCCACGGTCACGAATCTCCGGGCGACGCTGAAGGAGATCGGCGCCACCATCGATCGCGACGACGACGTGGTGATGGTGTATCTCGAGAGCCACGGTGGACGCAATCATGACCTTGCGGTCGCCTTTCCGCCGCTGGAGCTCGACCAGCTCACGCCCGAGACGCTGCGCGTCATGCTCGACGAGGCCGCCATCAAGTGGCGCATCATCGTCGTATCGGCGTGCTATTCCGGCGGCTACATCGAGCCGCTGAAAGATGACTTCACTTTGATCCTTACCGCATCGGCCGCCGACCGTACGTCTTTCGGCTGCGGCACCGAAAGCAACGCCACATATTTTGCCGATGCAATGTTTCAGCACGCGCTTCGCTTCGAAGATTCGTTCGTCAAGGCGTTTGCCCAGGCACGCGAGCGCATTGCCGAGCACGAACGGGAACAGAAGGTAAACCCGCCCTCGGACCCGCAGATATATGTCGGCGACGAGATGGCCGCCAAGCTTCCGAAACTCGAGGCGACGCTGCGCGCGCGCCGCGCCGGCGGCACGATCTGAGGAGTACCAGGAAAATCCGTAATGCCGCATCCGTAATCGTCATTCCCGCGCAAGCGGGAATCCATTGGCCTTTTGACGGTCGCAAAATGGATCCCCGCTTTCGCGGGGATGACGCTAGCTTGTGGAGCCTGTCACCTATTTGGCAGTCTCCAATAAAGCCCTTTGCGACGCTCGGACTTCGCATGTTGGTAGAATCGCTCTGGGTGCCGCGCGGGGTCTGCTGGAGACGGGTCCTCCGGACGAAGACCCGCCCGTACGTCGCGCAATACTGTGTCGATGGAAACCGCCAAAACGCCTGTACGCCCGCTTGCGGGACTGAAGGTCCTCGAGCTCGGTCAATTGATTGCCGGTCCGTTCGCCGGCAAGGTCCTGGCCGAGTTTGGCGCCGAAGTCATCAAGATCGAGCCACCGGCGTCAGGCAAGGACCCGGGCGGCGATCCGCTGCGTCAATGGCGGCTGCTGCACGATGGCACGTCGCTGTGGTGGTACGTCCAGGCGCGCAACAAGAAATCCGTGACCGCCAACCTGCGCATGGCGGAAGGGCAGGCGATCGCCCGCCGGCTCTCGCGCGACGCCGACATCGTCATCGAAAACTTTCGCCCCGGGACGCTGGAAAAATGGGGGCTCGGCTACGACGTGCTTGCCGCCGACAACCCGGGGCTCATCCTGCTGCGCCTGTCGGGCTTCGGGCAGACGGGCCCGTATCGCGATCAGCCGGGCTTCGGCGCGGTCGGCGAATCGATGGGCGGCATGCGCCACGTCACGGGATTTCCGGAGCGCCCTCCCGTGCGCATGAACATCAGCATCGGCGACGCGCTCGCCGCGCTGCACGGCGTGATCGGCGTGCTGATGGCGCTGCATCATCGCAATGCGCACGGAGGCAAAGGGCAGGTGGTCGACGTCGCGCTTTACGAAGCGGTGTTCAACATGATGGAAAGCCTGATCCCCGATTACGATCTGCATGGCGACATACGCGGCCGCATCGGAACCGGGCTTACCAACATCGTCCCGTCCAACACCTACACGACTCGCGACGGCCACAGCGTGGTCATTGCCGGCAACGGCGACAGCATCTACAAGCGGCTGATGCACGCGATCGATCGCGACGATCTTGGCCAGGATCCCGAGCTCGCGAGCAACGTCGGCCGGGTCAAGCGCACCGCGGCCATCGACGGCGCGATCGGCGAATGGGCGGCAGCGCATGACCTCGAGAATATTCTTCGCTTGCTCAAGGCGGCCGACGTCCCGCATGGCAAGATCTACACCGCCGCCGATATCGTCAATGATCCCCAATATCTGGCCCGCGACATGATCCGTCAGGTAAAGCTTGCCGACGGCACGCCGCTCAAGCTGCCCGGGATCGTCCCCAAGCTGTCGGACACGCCCGGTGACATGGATTGGGTCGGGCCGGCGTTGGGCGAGCATACGGACGAGGTCTTGCGCGCCGCAGGCTACGACAGCGACGACATCGCGCGTCTGCGCGCAGTTGGCGCGATTTGAAAACGACGAGGTAGGACATGAAGCGCATATTCATCCACGACGTGGTCGCCCGCGACGGTTTGCAGATCGAACCCGATTGGGTGCCCACCGAACGCAAGATCGAGCTCATCGATCGGCTGTCGGCCACCGGTGTGGCCAAGATCGAGGCGACGTCTTTCGTCTCACCCAAGGCGGTACCGAATCTTCGCGACGCCGAAGCCGTCATGGCCGGCATCGAGCGCAATCCCGCGGTGACCTACGTCGCGCTGGTGCCGAACGCGCGTGGCGCCGAGCGCGCGCTTGGCGCCGACGTCGACGAGATCGTGCTGGTCGTGTCGGTATCGGAAACGCACAACCGGGCGAACGTCCGCCGCAGTGTCGCCGAATCGTTCGCCGGCTTCGGCGAAGTGTTCGATGTGGTCCGCGGCCATCGGCAGACCGTGGCCGGTGCGCTGGCGACATCCTTTGGCTGCCCTTTCGAGGGCGTGATTCCGGAGCAGCAAGTACTCGATGCCATGGCGCGCTATGTCGAGCTCGGCGTCAACGC
>DASZZK010000139.1:0-9424 GCA_035544975.1 Casimicrobiaceae bacterium
CGCTCGAGCCGCCGGGCGAAGCGCGGCAGGATCTGTGGATCGTCAACGCCATGGGCAGGCAGCTCGGACTGGAGTGGCACTACGACCATCCGAGCCAGGTGTTCGAGGAAATGCGCAGGACGATGCCGTCGATTGCCGGGATCACCTGGGCCCGCCTGGAACAGGAATCCGCCGTCACGTATCCGTGCGAGCACGAAGGCGACCCCGGCGAGCGCGTAGTATTCACCGAAGATTTTCCAACCGCGACCGGAACCGGTCGCTTCGTTCCCGCGAAAATCATTCCCGCCGCGGAGCAGCCCGATCCGGCATTTCCTTTTGTGCTCATTACCGGCCGCCAGCTCGAGCATTGGCACACCGGCAGCATGACCCGGCGCACGGAGGTTCTCGACAGCATCGAACCGGCGCCGGTGGCGTCGATTCATCCCGACGATCTTCGGGCCCTGGGTGTCGCGGCGGGCGGCGTGGTAACGGTGGCCTCGCGACGCGGCAGCGTCACGCTCTTCGCGCGCGCGGATGACGGCACGCCGAGAGGAGCGGTGTTCATTCCGTTCTGCTACTACGAGGCCGCGGCGAATCTGCTGACCAACCCGGCGCTCGATCCCTTCGGCAAGATTCCGGAGTTCAAGTATTGCGCGGTCCGGCTCAGCGCCGGCGGGACCATGGACGCTGGCCAGGGTTACAACGACTCGGCACGCGACGAGGCGGCGAGTCCTGCCGACTGAATCCGTCTGGAGGGCCGGCAGGTTTAGAATAGGCCACCGTTTCTTGCGGGAACAATAAGATCTCGGCGGAGCGGTCCGCAATGCGCCGCGTCCGATCGTCAAACCTGGAGGAGGAACAGATGAGCAAGTTCAAGCGGATCGGCATGCTTGGGGCGCTGATGACCACGCTGCTGGCGTGCTCTGCCATGGTGGCGGCTGCGCCAGTTGTCATGCGGGCCTCGCATCAGTTTCCCGGCGGCAAGGGCGATGTGCGCGACGACATGGTGCAGATGATCGCCCGCGAGGCCAAAGCGGCAAACGTCGACCTCGATATCCAGGTCTATCCGGGCGCATCGCTGTTCAAGGCGGAGCAGCAGTGGAACGCGCTGGTCAACGGCCAGCTCGACATCACCTTGTTCCCGCTTGATTATGCGAGCGGCCAGGTGCGCGCCTTCAGCGCGACCTTGATGCCCGGCCTCGTGCGCAGCTACGAGCGGGCCAAGCGACTCAACGACTCGCAGTTCATGAAGGACATCCGCGCGCACATCGAGAAGGCCGGCGCAATCGTGTTGTCCGATGCCTGGTTCGGCGGCGGCATGGTGTCCAAGCGCGGCTGCATCCTCGAGCCCAATGACGTCAAGGGGCTCAAGTTCCGCGCCGCGGGCCCGACCTTCGCGCAGATGTGGCAGTCGGCCGGCGCGTCGATCGTATCGATTCCGTCGAACGAGATCTACAACGCGTTCCAGACCGGCGTGGCCGAGGGAACCGACACCAGCATGGGCAGCTTCCTGTCCTTCCGTCTCTACGAGCAGGCGAAGTGCCTGACCGCGCCCGGAACCAACGCGTTGTGGTTCATGTACGAGCCGCTGCTCATGTCGAAAAAGAGCTTCGACAAGCTCGACAAGAAGCAGCAGGACGTGCTGATCCAGGCCGGAAAGAAAGCTCAAAAGTACTACGAGGACAAGGCCGAGTCGGTCGACGAGGCGACGGTCAAGGCCTACAAGGATCACGGCGTCGAGGTCAAGAGCCTCACCGACGCGCAGTACAACCAGTGGATTGAGATCGCCAAGAAGAGCTCCTATGCGGAGTTCGCCAAGGACGTGCCCGACGGAAAGAAGCTGATCGACGAAGCGTTGAGCGTCAAATAAAACGCCTTGAGTCCCCATGGTCGGCGGACGGCACGCGGCGTTCGCCGAATTCCCTGTCTAACTGACGGCCGGCGCGGGTAGAGGTTGCGCATGGATCATTTCGTCCACGCCGTCAGACTGATCTCGCGACTTTGCGGCTATTTCGCCGCGGCGCTCATCGCCGTCAGCGTCTTCATCGTCTGCGAGATGGTGTTCGTGCGCTTCGTGCTCAACGAGAACACCATCTGGCAGACCGACTTCGTCACCTATAGCCTGGTCGCGGCGACGTTCATCGGCAGCCCTTTTGTCCTGATGACGCGCGGGCACGTCAACGTCGACGTGCTGCCGCTCTATCTCGGCCCGCGCAAGCGCTGGTGGCTGGCGCTGATCTCCTCACTCCTGGCTATGTCGTTCTGCGTGACCATGGCGGTGCTAACCGGGGAATATTGGCTGGAGGCATGGAATCAGCGCTGGCTCTCGAACACCATGTGGCGGGTGCGGCTGTGGATTCCCTATGCTTCGATGCCGATCGGCCTCGGGATTCTCACCCTGCAATACGTCGTCGAGCTTTACTGTCTGACCACCGGCCGCGAGCCGCCGTTCGGCATTGCAAAGGAGCGTCGCGCGTGAGCCCGTCAACGCAGGGCGCGATCGTCCTGGTCGTCACGCTGATCGTGCTGCTTTCGGGCACGCCGGTCGCCTTCGGTCTGGGCGCGCTCTCCATCGCCTTCATCGTCATCTTTCAGGGCTTCGGCGCGCTGCATGTCGTCGCGGAGACCTTCTTTCACGGGTTGAACGATTTCACGCTGGTTTCGATCCCGATGTTCGTGATGATGGGCGCGGCGATCGGCTCCTCGCCCGCGGGCAAGGATCTCTACGAAGCACTCGACCGCTGGCTCTACCGTCTTCCGGGCGGCTTGGTGATCTCCAACCTCGGCGCATGCGCGGTGTTCGCCGCGCTTACCGGCTCTTCGCCCGCGTGCTGCGCCGCCATCGGCAAGATGGGCATTCCGGAGATGCGACGGCGCGGCTATCCCGACGACATCGCGACCGGGTCGATTTGCGCCGGCGGCACGCTAGGCATCCTGATCCCGCCGTCGATCACCTTCATCCTCTACGGCATCGCCACCGAGACTTCGATCGGGCGACTTTTCCTTGCCGGCGTATTGCCCGGCATCATGCTCACGCTGCTGTTCATGCTGTGGACGCTGTTCATCATCTGGAAACGGGGCTTCCGCTCGCACGCCGTCGATTTCCGCTACAGCTGGAAAGAGAAGTTCCAGTCGATCCCGAAAATCGCGCCGTTCATCGTCATCATCGTCGGCGTCATGTACGCGCTCTACGGCGGAGTGGCAACGCCGTCCGAGGCGGCGGGTGTGGGCGCGGCGATGTGCGTGCTGCTCGCGGTGGTGATCTACCGCATGTGGGCGCCGGGGAAGTGGTGGGCCATCCTGCGCGATACGACAAGAGAGTCGGTGATGATCCTGACGATCATTGCCGCGGCCGTGTTGTTCGGCTACATGCTGACTTCCCTCTACCTCACCCAGACGCTTGCTCAGGCGATCGCCGACATGCACGTCAATCGCTGGGTGCTCATGGGTATGATCAATGTGTTCCTGCTCGTCTGCGGGTTCTTCATTCCGCCGGCTGCCATCATCCTCATGACCGCGCCGATTCTCTATCCGATCATCAAGGCTGCCGGCTTCGATCCGGTGTGGTTCGGCGTGATCCTGACCATCAACATGGAGATCGGGCTGATCCATCCTCCGGTCGGGCTCAACATCTACATCGTCAGCTCGATCGCGCCGGATGTTCCGGTCACGCGAATAATGTGGGGCACCATTCCCTACGTGATCTGCATGATGCTGCAGATCGTGATCCTGTGTGTGTTTCCCGAGATCGCCACCTGGCTTCCGGATCACATGATGGGCGTGTCGCACTGAACGCACTGATAGACGGCCTCGTGGTTTTTCACGGGTTTCGTCGTCGGGGTTCGCCGTCAGCGAGTGCTAAGGCCGGGTGTCGCGAAGAGCGGTGAAGAGAAGCGCGAGCTGCTCGGCCCGATCGGCGAGCAAGTCGCCGGCCTGGGCAACGCATTGCTCCAGCGTCATCGGTCCGAAGGCCGGGGAAAAGCAACCGGCGAAATGGCGCGAGAGCTCCGGCAGCGCGGCACGATCGATGCCGCCGGAGATCAGCGTCACGGGCACGCCCATCGCAGCGCCGCGGCGCGAGACGACGAGCGGGGTCTTCCCCAGCAGCGTCTGCGCGTCCGTGCGCCCTTCGCCGGTGATCACCCAATGGGCGCCTTGGATTGCCTTGTCGAGACCGACCAGATCGGCAACGACTTCCGCCCCGGAGCGCATTTCGCCGCCCAGCAACTGAAGCGCAAAACCGAGACCGCCCGCGGCGCCGGCGCCGGGCCGGTCGTGCGCGGTTTTTCCCAGCGCTTTCTCAACGAGTGCCGCGAAGCGCGCCAGCCTCGCGTCGAGCTCGCCGATGCGCTCGGTGCGCACGCCTTTTTGGGGGCCGAAGATTGCGGTGGCTCCGCGAGGACCGGCAAGCACGTTGTCGACATCGGACATGATAGTGATCGTCGCCTGTCGCAGACGCGGATCGAGCCCACCGGCATCCACCGTGGCGAGCGTCGCCAGGCCTCCGGGTGTCGCGTCCACGGCGCGCCCACCCGCATCGAGCAGTTGCACACTGAGCGCGGCAAGCATGCCCGCGCCGCCATCGTTGGTGCTGGTGCCGCCCAGGCCGACCATGAACTCCCGCAGCCCGCCATCGAGGAGCCTGGCCATCAGCTCGCCGATGCCGCGCGAGCTGCGCTGTTCGACATCGATCGCGGTGCCGTCAGGATCGGTGAGGCCAACGATCTGCGCGGCTTCGACGATCGCGATCCTGCCATCGCCGACGATCCCGTAGCTGGCTTCGACGGTCTTCCCCGACGCCCCGCTGACGCGGGCGGTCAGGCGTTGCCCGCCGCACGAAAGCACGGTGTCGAGCGTTCCTTCGCCGCCGTCGGCCATGGGACACAGACGCAAGTCCGAGTCATGCCAAACGCGGCGCAGGCCCTCGGCGATGGCCGAGGCCGCGCGCGACGCCGCGATCGATCCTTTAAAGGAATCGGGAGCGATGACGACGACGGTAGGATTTGCGGCCATGTGCGTCGGATATGATAAGTGAGGATAAAAGCGGATAGCGGCGAGTAAGCGCGGGTGCAAGCGAAGGGCTGCGCCGTCATGGTATCAGCAGGGCCAAGCGGGGAGAAAACGATGCGTTGTGCGTGGCGAGCCTCGGCGGTTGCATTGACCACGATCATATTCATCGGCGGCGCGGATCGCGCGTTTTGCGCCGCGGATTACGCCCGCGAAGCGCGCCTGGCGCAGGAGATCGTGCCGGCAATCGTCGTCGGTGACGCCGTCTACCTCACGACTGCGGCACAGCGTCGAGTTCTCGCGCTCTACACCGAGGCAACGTCGCCGGCGATCGCCAAGGCCGCGATCATCGTCGTCCACGGCGCGGGAGTGCATCCCGACTGGGGTTTGATCAACGGGCTGCGCAGCGGGCTCGCGGAAGCGGGGATATCGACGCTTTCGGTGCAGATGCCGGTGCTCTCCGCGGATGCGCCGCGCGAGCAGTACGCAACGCTATTCCCCGAAGCCAACGGGCGGCTTGCCGCGGCCGTCGCCTATCTCCGCGAGCGCGGCATGGAACGAGCCGCCATCGTGTCGCACAGCATGGGGGCGTCGATGGCCGACGCGTATCTTTCCTCTCCATCGGCGGTGAGATTGGCAGCCTGGGTGCCGGTCGGCATGCTGAGCGCGTTCGGTTCGCGCCCGGCCATGCCGGTGCTCGATGTCATCGCCGAGCGTGATTTTGCGCAGGTGCTGGACGTTGCGCCAAAGCGCGCGGCGACCCTCTCGCGCGATGCTTGCTCGAAGCAGCTTGTTATCGCTGGCACCGATCACTACATGGAAAACCGTCAAAAGGAGCTGGTCGCGGCGATCGTGCCATTCCTCGTTCTCGCATTCGCGGGCAAATGCTGACCGCTTTAGCACCAGAGTCACTGCCGATAGGTAGCCTTGCGCAGCCGATCGTTCACCGCGGCCCAATCGGGACCGTCCGGCGGCGCCTCGATCCAGATTTCGTCGGCGCCGAGCGCGTCGAGGGTGCGCAAGCTGGCATAGAGATCTCGCGCGTAGGCCACGCTCTTTTCGGGTGCGCGGATCCAGGTGCCCGCGAATCCCGTCGGCTTCTCGACCGAGCGCGCAAGCACTGCAATGTTCATAGCAGTTCTAGTCAACGTGGAGAGCGCGCGAGCGAGTTCGTCCGGTGAAACGAGCCGCGCCGCCGTCCTCGGCGCGTAATGCAAGGCCAGCGTGCCGGATGCTCTCGGTGACTGTGAGCTTGCCGTCCTCGGCGCGGAACCGAGAACGCGGCGCAGCGCCTCGACGGTGATGGCTCCCGGGCGAAGCAGCACCGGTTCATCCGTGGTGAGGTCGACGATGGTCGATTCGATGCCGTGGCGGCTCGAGCCACCGTCCAGCACCAGCGCGATGGCGTTTCCGAACTCCTCGGCGACATGTCGCGCATTCGTCGCACTGATGCGGCCAAAACGGTTGGCGGAAGGTGCGGCAATGCCGTCACTGCCGAGGACGAGCAATCGCGCCAGCAGCGCGTGCGCGATCGGGTGAGCGGGAACGCGCAAGCCGACGCTGTCCTGGCCGCCGGTCACGACATCGAGTACGGTCGAGGCGCGCGGCAATATCAACGTCAAAGGGCCCGGCCAAAAGGCCTCCGCGAGCGCTTCCGCGCTTGCGCCGGTCTCTCGCGCCCAGCGCGGCAGGAGATCGGCGCCGGCCAGGTGCACGATGACGGGATGGTCGTCGGGCCGCCCTTTAATGGCAAACAGCCGCCGTACCGCGTCGGCATTACGTGCGTCCGCGCCGAGTCCATATACGGTTTCCGTGGGAAACGCGATCAGCGCTCCGTCGTGCAACAACTGCGCCGCGCGCTCGACTTCTTCGAAGGCGACAGGGTTCACTGCCGATCGCCGGCGGTTTTCGACCGGCCGGCAGCGTCCCCAACGCCGGGCTTCTCGGATTTGGTAGAATTCAAGTCTTTGTGCCGTGGCGGCCGTGGAGCGCGTGCAATCTCCACGCATTGCCAGGCATCTTCGAACAATCCACGCAGGGAGCGGTAATGGGTGAGTTTCTGTTCACGTCGGAGTCGGTTTCGGAAGGTCATCCGGACAAGGTTGCCGACCAGATTTCCGACGCCGTCCTCGACGCGATTCTAACGCTGGATCCGCACGCTCGAGTAGCCGCGGAGACGCTGGTGTCGACCGGCCTGGTGGTCATGACGGGTGAAATCACGACCGATCACAAGCACGATTATGCGCGCATTGCCCGGGACACCATTCATCGCATCGGATACACCGACCCCCAGCTGCACTTTGACGCCGAGGGCTGCGCGGTCATGGTTTGCTATGGGAGGCAGTCGCCCGATATCGCCCGCGGCGTCGATCGAACGTCCGAGGAGTACATGAATCAGGGCGCGGGCGATCAGGGCCTGATGTTCGGTTATGCGTGCGACGAGACGCCGTCGCTGATGCCGTTCCCGATCTATTACGCGCATCGCCTGGTGCAGCGTCAAAGCGAAGTGCGCCGTGATGGCCGCCTGCCGTGGCTGCGGCCGGATGCGAAGTCGCAAGTCACGGTGCGCTACGTCGATGGCCGGCCGAAAAAAGTCGACACGGTGGTGCTATCGACGCAGCATGATCCGAGCATGAACCACAAGCAGAAGGAATTGATGGAAGCCGTGGTGGAGGAAATCATCAAGCCGGTGCTGCCGAGCGAGATGCTGGTCGACGCCAAATATCTCGTGAATCCGACCGGACGCTTCGAAATCGGCGGCCCGCATGGCGACGCGGGTCTGACCGGGCGCAAGATCATCGTCGACACCTACGGCGGTGCCGCGCCGCATGGCGGCGGCGCATTTTCCGGCAAGGACCCATCCAAGGTCGACCGCTCGGCCGCTTACGCCGCCCGCTACGTCGCCAAGAACATCGTCGCCGCCGGCATCGCGCGCCAGTGCCAGGTGCAGCTCTCCTACGCCATCGGCGTCGCGCAGCCGATCAACGTCACCGTCTACACCGAAGGCACGGGCAAGATCTCCGACGCGAAGATCGCCGAGCTGGTCACCGCGCACTTCGACCTGCGGCCCAACGGCATCATCCAGATGCTCGATTTGCTGCGGCCGATTTATCTCAAGACCGCGGCTTATGGGCACTTCGGGCGCGACGAGCCCGAGTTCACGTGGGAAAATATCGACCGCGCCGACACGCTGCGCGCGGCGGCCGGATTGAAGGGCGAAATCAGGCAGTCGGTGCCGGCCTAGTTTCTTAAGCGAAGCGACGTCACAGCAGCGTTCCCTCGGCGGGGGGCTTTTCCGGTAAGGGAATGAACTCCGATTCGTCCGGCACGGGCGCAAACTTTCGCTCGCGCCAGCGCGCGCTTGCGGAGTCGATCAGTTCCTTCGAGCTGGCGACAAAGTTCCACCAGATCAAGCGCTCGCCGTCCAGTTTGCTGCCGCCGAGGAGCACCATGACAACGCGCGAGCGCGCTTCGATCCGCACGGTCGACCACGGTTGCAACACTGCCATATGGTGGACGGGAAGCGCCTCGCCGGCGATCACGAGCTCGCCCTCGATGGCGTAGACGCCGCGTTGCTCGTGCTCGGGATACAGATCGAGCGACGAGCCGGCCTCCATGTCCGCGGCGACATAGAACATGGGAGAGAATGTCGACGCAGGAGAGCGCTGCCCGAACGCCGTGCCCGCGATTAGGCGCATGGTCACGCCCGGCAGCGTGATTTTCGGCAGCGACGCGCTCGCGTAGTGGGCGAACGACGGTTCGCCCTGCTCGTGCGCCTTGGGTAGCGCGACCCAGGTCTGAAGTCCGTGCAGGCGCTGGCCGGAAGCGCGATCTTCCGGCGACGTGCGCTCCGAATGCACAATGCCGGCGCCGGCGGTCATCCAGTTGACGTCGCCCGGTTCGATCCGCTGAACACTGCCCAGGCTGTCGCGGTGCATCATCGCGCCTTCCAGAAGATACGTCACGGTGGCGAGGCCGATATGGGGGTGCGGACGCACGTCCACGCCTTGGCCGGGTAGGAAGCTCGCCGGGCCGAAGTGGTCGAAAAAGATAAAGGGCCCGACCATCTGCGCTTCGATCGAAGGCAGAAGACGCTGCACCTCGAAGCTCCCGAGATCCTTGGTGTGCGGCTTGAGCAGCGCGGCAATAGGCGAAGCGGAGCCGGAGTCTGTTTTTGCCATGATCGGTATTATCTCGCGGGAGGCAAGCCGCACCTACTACAGCGTTCCCCGGCGGGCGCGCTTGACCGCGAACCGGCCTGGATCGATTGCGTCGACCAGTGGCGCTTCGAGCGGCAGGGGCTCGCCTTCGAGCTGACTCGCAAGGCACTCGGCGGCAAGCGCCGTCCAAGCCAATCCACGCGACGCGAATGCAATGGCGCAGAAGAGCCCCGGCAGGCGCGGCATGTCGCCAGCATGGGCTCCGCTCAGCGTGTCCG
>DASZZK010000140.1:0-3236 GCA_035544975.1 Casimicrobiaceae bacterium
CGATATCAGCGTTGTTCTCGCGAGCGGTATCGAGAATCTTTCGTGCCGGCACCATGACGCCGAGATCGATCACCGCGAAGTTGTTGCACTGAAGCACCACGCCGACGATGTTCTTGCCGATGTCGTGCACGTCTCCCTTGACCGTGGCCATGACGATGGTGCCCTTCGGTTTGCCGGCCACGCCGGATCTCGCCTTCTCGGCCTCGATGTAGGGAATGAGGTGCGCGACCGCCTGCTTCATCACCCGTGCGCTCTTTACCACCTGCGGCAGAAACATCTTGCCCGCGCCGAATAGGTCGCCGACGACGTTCATGCCCGCCATCAAAGGTCCCTCGATCACCTGGATAGGCTTGCCGCCGCGCTGCTCGATCTGTTGCCGCGCTTCCTCAGTATCTTGGACGATGAACGTGGTGATCCCCCTGACCAGCGCGTGCGAGAGCCGGTCTTCGACGCTTTCGCTGCGCCACGCAAGGTCTTCGGTGACCTGCTTTGCCTTCGATTTGTACGTCTCCGCGAACGTCACCAGGCGCTCGGTGGGATTCTCGCCGTCCGCTCGCCTGCGATTGAGGACCACGTCCTCCACCCGCTCCTTCAGCTCCGGGTTGAGCTCGTCGTAGACGCCGAGTTGCCCGGCGTTGACGATGCCCATGGTCATCCCGGCCTTGATCGCGTGGTACAGGAACACGGTGTGGATCGCCTCGCGCACCGCGTCGTTGCCGCGAAACGAAAAACTGACATTCGATACGCCGCCCGAAATCTTGGCGTGCGGCAGATGCTGCTTGATCCAGCGCGTCGCGTTGATGAAGTCGACGGCGTAGTTGTTGTGCTCGTCGATGCCTGTGGCGATGGCGAAAATGTTCGGGTCGAAGATGATGTCCTCCGCCGAAAATCCGACCTGGCGTGTGAGGAGCTCGTAGGCCCGGCGGCAGATTTCGACCTTGCGCTCGAACGTGTCGGCCTGTCCCTTTTCGTCGAACGCCATCACGATCGCCGCCGCGCCGTAGCGCCTGACCAGTTTCGCGTGATGCAGGAACTGCGCTTCGCCTTCCTTCATCGAAATCGAGTTCACGACCGGCTTGCCCTGCACGCACTTCAATCCCGCCTCGATCACCTCCCATTTGGAGGAATCGATCATGACCGGCACGCGCGCGATGTCGGGCTCGCCGGCGATCAGATGCAGGAACCTGACCATCGCCGCCTTCGAATCGAGCATCGCCTCGTCCATGTTGACGTCGATCATTTGCGCGCCGCTTTGCACCTGCTGGCGCGCGACCTCGACCGCGCCCGCGAAATCACCGGCGAGAACGAGCTTGGCGAAAGCGCGCGAGCCGGTGACGTTGGTCCGCTCGCCGACGTTGACGAACAGCGCGTCGTCGTCGATGTTGAGCGGCTCAAGACCGGCGAGCTTGAGGGGATGAGACATTTGTAAGTTGTAATTCACGCCCGACCGAAAGCCGTCGGCGTGCGACGCGGCGAAAGATCAGGCGATCGCCGGCTCCGTGACTTGTTCGCTCGGCACCTTCCTCGGCGGCAGCTTCGCGACCGCGTCGGCGATGGCGCGGATATGCGCCGGCGTCGTGCCGCAGCAGCCGCCGACAATATTGACGAAGCCATTCCTGGCGAAATCCTCGATCAGCCTCGCCGTGGTCTCGGGCGTTTCGTCGTAGCCGGTGTCGCTCATCGGGTTGGGCAGGCCCGCGTTGGGATAGCATGAGACGAAGGTGTCGGCGACGCGCGAGATCTCCTCGATGTACGGACGCATCAGCGCCGCGCCGAGCGCGCAGTTGAGACCCACGGCCAGCGGTCTTGCGTGCCGCACCGAGTCCCAGAAGGCTTCCGGCGTCTGCCCGGAAAGCGTTCGGCCCGAGGCATCGGTAATCGTGCCCGAGACGATGATCGGCAGCCGCATCGCGTGCTCCTCGAAGTAGGTTTCGATCGCAAACAGCGCCGCCTTGGCGTTGAGCGTGTCGAATACCGTCTCGACCAGCAGCACATCGGCACCGCCTTCGACCAATCCGTCGATCGCCTCGGTGTACGCGGCGACCAGCTCGTCGTAGCTCACGTTGCGGAAGCCCGGGTCGTTGACGTCGGGCGAGATGGTCGCCGTCCGGTTGGTGGGGCCCAGCGCTCCGGCAACGAACCGGGGCTTGTCGGGCGTCTTCGCCGTCCAGGCATCGGCACACTCGCGCGCGATTGTCGCCGCCGCGAAGTTGATTTCGCGCACCCGGCTTTCGAGCTTGTAGTCGGCTTGCGCGATGCGCGTCGCGTTGAAAGTATTGGTCTCGATGATATCGGCGCCCGCTTCGAGAAACTCGTTGTGGATCTCGCGTACGATTTCGGGCCGGGTGAGCACCAGCAAGTCGTTGTCGCCTTTCAAGTCCTGCGCATGCCCGTGCAGCCCGCACGCCGCCGGGCCGCGATAGCCGTCCTCGGAGAGCTTGTAGGCCTGAATCATGGTGCCCATGGCACCGTCCAGAATCAGGATGCGCTGCTTCAAGAGGCTCTCGAGCAGCGCGGTCTTGTCGGTAATCTTGTTCATCTCCTGCTCCAAAAACAAAAAACCCGTTCAGCTGCCGCCGAGCGGGTTTCCGTCGAAAGCCGCTTTAGCTGCATTTGTAGAGCGCCCGCAAGCTAGGGTCAAATCGGCGCTATGGTCGGAAGTTAAGGGCTGGCGCGCGGATTGTCAACCCGCAGACTCTCCGACAGCATAGGCGGCTGCAACGGTTACCCTGGTTTCCAACGACGGGAAGATGAACTCAGTCCTTGTTGCCTTCGAAGGCGATCGTCAGCGTGACTTCGTCGCTGACGCTGGGTACTCCGGTCTTCATGCCGAAATCGGTGCGCTTGAACTTGCCGGTCGCGTCGCCGCCGCATCTTTCCTTGTTGTTTCCTGACGCCGGGTTGCACTTGAAAGCGCACGATCGTCAGCGTGAGAGGCTTGGTGACGCCGAGGAGCGTGAGATCGCCTTCGACCGACGACGGGTTGTCGCCGGCGAAGTGCACCTTGTTCGACTTGAAGGTCATCTGCGGAAACTTGGCGACGTTGAAGAAGTCCGCGGTGCGCAGATGTTCGTCCCGCGAGCGCGGCCGGCTCCCCTTGTCGGCATCGCCAGTCGTGACCGTCGCGGTGGGGACGGCGATGTCGACGGAACCGGTCTTGGCGTCGCGGTCGAGCGTCACCTTGCCGGTCGTCTTGTCGAAGCGGCCACTGACCATGGACAGGCCGAGATGATCGA
>DASZZK010000141.1:0-2467 GCA_035544975.1 Casimicrobiaceae bacterium
CGTCGATCTGCGAGGGCGGCGCACTGGCGGCCGCGGGAGTGCCCGCAGTGCTCGGTGCCGGTGCAGTGGATGCCGGCACGACGACAGGCGCTGCCGCGTTCGTCGGGCTTCGGCGGTCGGTCGCACCGAAGCGCAGCCATCCAGTCTGCCAGGCGGCGATTCCGGCCATCGCCACCACCACCGCCGCGCCGATTCCCCAGGGAAACGATTTGCTCATACGCCGCGCCCGCGGCACCGGTGGCGCCGGTCGTTGCGGTACTCCAGTGCCCGACACGCGATACACGCGTATCGGCCGGGAGATGTTCTTGAGGGCCTGCTCGCCGATGTCCTGAAATCCCAAATCGAGCTTGCCGGTGATCTGGTCGTACACGCTCGACGAGATGCAGATGCCGCCGGGCTCGGCGAGCGTCTCGAGCCGCGCCGCGACGTTGACTCCGTCGCCGAGCAGGTCTTCGTTCTTGACGACGACATCGCCGAGATTGACCCCGACCCGAAAATGCATCCGGCTCTTATCGGGCAGCGAATCGTTGCGCGTCTTGAGCGCTTCCTGGATTTCAACCGCGCAGCGCACGGCTTCCACGACGCTCGAAAATTCGGCAAGGACCGAGTCTCCGGCCGTGCTCATGATGCGGCCGCCGTGGAAAATAATGATTCCGTCGATGACGGCGCGGTGCGCGGAAAGCACCCGTATCGTGCCCTCCTCGTCCTGCCCCATCTGCTGGCTATACCCGACGGCATCCGCGGCGAGGATGCAAGTCAGGCGACGCTTGACGCTCAGCGGGTCCACGATTTGTCCCCCGGGTCCGGCCGGCTAGCGCGCGGCCGGCGCGGTCGCATCATGTACGGATCAGCGGAAAGGGGCAACGCTGTCGGGCGTTGTCGTAAGGGTGAGTTGCGCATCCGCTTCGTCGGCGTAAGCGGGAGTTGCAGCGACGCTCGAGTGATTCCTCACGCGCGCGGCGCGACAACGTCGCAAGCTCGTGCGAATTGCAACACGGGAAGGGCAAGCTAGTTCTTAAGACCGCTTCTTGCTGTCCAACAGCGACTTGAGATTCGCGAACGGCGAATGGGTCGCGTGGCCGCCGGCGGCGGAATCGGCGCTGCCACCGCCGGTGGCTTCCAGCTGCCGCTGGTGCTCGTTGTCATGGCAATACAGGCATAGCAATTCCCAGTTGCTGCCATCGCGTGGATTGTTGCCGTGATTGTGGTCCCGATGATGGACCGTCAGCTCGCGCAGGTTGGCGTGAGTGAATTCGCGGGCACAGCGGCCGCAGATCCACGGATAGATCTTGAGGGCTTGTTCCCGGTAGCCTTGCTCGCGCTTGTCGGCGGTGCGGCGAGCCTCGGCGACTATCCGGTCCAGCTTGTTCGGGTCGCCCGTTTTCATGCTGTGACGTGCATGGGCTTAGGCGCCATGCAGCTCGTTTGTCTTGGCCGCCATGATGAAGTCGTTCTCATGCAGACCCTTAATTTTCTTGGTTTGCCAGGAGACACGGGCCCAGCCCCATCCGAAGCTGATGTCGGGATGGTGCCCCTCCTTCTCCGACAAGTTGCCGACCTTGGCAACGAAGTCCATTGCTTCCTTGAAGTTCTTGAACTTGAAGCTCCGTTCAATGCGGTGGCCCTCGTCCACGAGCGCCCAGCCGGGCGCTTGGACCAGATAGCCTTCGGCCTCGGCCCTCGCAACCGGCTCGACGCCGCCGCGGCACGGCGTGCAGGTCTTGGATGATAGATCGTCACTCATTCTAATGGCGCCCGTTGCCGAGGACTCGAATCAGATCCTCGGTCGTGTGGAGTCCAACGACAAAAATGCCTGTTCGTCGAGCACCACGCGTCGTGCATCCTGGACGACGCCTATGTTACGCCGCCGCCCGCCACGCCGATATCCCCGGGCGCGACTTCCAACCATCCTGGTAGCGCCGGAGCTTTGCCGCGTCGCTACTCCAATGGCGAGAATGTCGTTGGCGCCATGATTTTATTAGCTTGATGCGTGAACGTTCCAGCGTTAGCCTTCAGTTTTCGTTTGCGCCCATGAGTGTCGGTTGGGCCTACGAATCAGGCCGTCGCGACAGCGTCAAACTTGCAGCCCGAGCCTTCATTCCATCCTTCACCGCGCCGGCCTTCGTTTAGATTGGCGCGCGGTGCCTGCGACGCGCACTGCCACGTCTTCGGCCCCGCGGCACGGTTTCCGTTCGCCGCCGACCGTCCGTTCACGCCGGCGGACGCGTCAAAGGAGCGCCTGTTCGCGCTGCATGCCATGCTGGGCATCGAGCGCTGCGTCGTCGTGCAATCGACTTGTCACGGCTTCGACAACAGTGTCGTCGCCGATACGATTGCCGCGCGCGGCGGTACCTACTGCGGGATCGCCCTCGCGCCCCTGTCGGTCTCCGACACGACATTGCATCAGTTGCATGGCCAGGGCTTCCGCGGTCTTCGCTTCAACTTCATGAAGCATCTCGGCAGTGCG
>DASZZK010000142.1:0-9042 GCA_035544975.1 Casimicrobiaceae bacterium
TCTCCTCGTCCGGCACGGTAGCCGGGCCCCCTTGCAAGCGCTCCCATTCGGCCTCGACATGCCCGGCGAAAACCGGCAGGGTCATTTCCTTGACCAGAATCTTGATCAGCGCCTTGTAGATGTTGTCGCGCCGGCCGAATCGGTTGTAGACGCGCAGGATCGCATCGAAGTAGTTGAGAACCTCCTGCCGGGGAAGGAACTCGCGGATCACGTGGCCAATGATGGGCGTGCGTCCCATGCCGCCGCCGACCAGGACGCGAAATCCGACCTCGCCGTCGGCGTTTCGCACCGCGTGGACGCCGATGTCGTGCACCAGCGTGGCGGCACGATCGTTGGGAGACCCGCTTATCGCAATCTTGAATTTGCGCGGCAAATAGGCGAACTCGGGATGGAACGTCGACCACTGCCGGAACAACTCCGCGTAGGCGCGGGGATCGACGATTTCATCCCCGGCCACACCGGCAAAATGATCCGATGTGATGTTGCGCACGCAGTTGCCGCTGGTCTGAATGGCATGCATCTCGACGCTCGCCAGTTCGGCAAGAATGTCGGGAGCGTCCTCCAGCCTTGGCCAGTTGAACTGGATGTTCTGGCGCGTGGTGAAGTGGCCGTAGCCTCTGTCATACTTGCGGCCGATGTGCGCCAGCTTGCGCAATTGCTTCGTCGACAGAAGTCCGTACGGAATTGCGACCCGCAGCATCGGGGCGTACTTCTGGATGTACAAGCCGTTCTGCAGGCGCAACGGCCGAAATTCCTCTTCGGTCAGTTCGCCCACAAGAAAGCGCCGCGTCTGGTCGCGAAACTGCGCGACGCGTTCGTCGACAAAGCGCTGATCGATGTGGTCGTACTTGTACACGCGGTCGCTCTGCAAAAACCTATGATTTCAAATGCTATCCGAGCGCCCTTAGGTCACAAAGGAATGATTAGCGCTTTATTGAGAAGTACTGGGTATATGGGCGCCTTGCCGGTTGATAGTTGCTTCGAACCGAAGCTGTCCTCATGCGCCAGGGGTTGATTCTGCTCGCGCACGGCGCCCGTGACCCGCGATGGCGCGAGCCGTTCGAACAGCTGGCGGAGCGGATTCGCGCCAAGCGACCCGAGCTCGCGGTCCGCCTCGCATTTCTGGAGCTGATGGCTCCCGATCTATTGTTGGCGGGCGAAGAGCTAGTGGCTGCCGGCTGCGACGCGCTGCGGGTCGTCCCGATGTTTTTGGGACAGGGAGGACATGTGCGTGACGACGTGCCCGCGCTTTTCGACGCGCTTCGAAAGCGTTACTCGGGGGTCGATGTCACCCTTAGCCGCGCCGCAGGGGAGGATGGTGGCGTGATCGATGCGTTGGCATCGTTTTGCATTCGGGAGCTCGAAGGATAGTCAGCCGACTCTCTATATCTAGGACTAGACATAATATAAATTATGCGCAATTAGGTAGACGAGAATATTCAAGTGCTTCTATACCAAAGCGTCGTATCTCTCTCATTACCTTAAAGAAGACCAAAGACCGTTCCGGATGGAAATGGCTCACCGCCTTCCCTGATGATTGGCGACTCGGCGCGCGATCATGCCGATCCAGGCCAAAGCCGCAAACCCGGCGCCCACGTAGAAAGTCTGGGCCGGTCCGAAGGAGTCCCAAAGCCAGCCGGCAAGCGCGCTCGCGATCAGCAAAGCGACACCGCTGACCAGGTTGAACAGGCCGAACGCGGTGCCGCGAAGGTCGGCCGGCGCTGCCTCCGCGACCAGCGCCGCCAGCACGCCCTGGGTCAAGCCCATGTGCACGCCCCATACCGCGGTGCCGGCCAGGACGCCGCCAACGGATGACGCATTGGCGAGGATTACGTCGGCGACGATCAGCGCGAAAAAGCCGCCAGACAAGAGCATCCCATGCCGCTTCTGATCGGCAGCCACGCCCGCCGGATACGAGACGATGGCGTAAACGACACTCATCAGCGCCATCACCAGCGGCACCCACGCCAACGCCATACCCACGTTTTGCGCGCGCAACACCAGGAACGCCTCGGAAAAGCGCGCCAGCGCCATCGTCGCGCCGATGGCGACGACCCACCAGTAACGCGACGGAAGCCTGCCGACGTCGGCGAATGTCAGCCGCGCGCCGTCGCGAGGTTTTCCCACGGTTGCCGGCTTCGGCTCGCGCACGCCGACGACGAGCAGCAGGACCGCAGCAAAGGCCGGAATCACCGCCAGCCAGAAGACACTGCGAAAATTATCGGCGAACCAGAGCATGGCGGCGATCGCAAGCAAGGGTCCGACCACGGCGCCGACGGTATCGAGCGCCTGCCGCAGGCCATACGCTGCCCCGCGCAACTCGGGCGGCGTGATGTCGGCGACCAGGGCGTCGCGCGGCGCCCCGCGGATACCCTTGCCGACGCGGTCGATGAATCGGGCGAAAACGACCCACGCCAGCGACGAAGCGAGCGGGAAGATCGGTTTCGACAACGCGGCCAGGCCGTAGCCCAGGACCGCGAGCAGTTTGCGTTTGCGAAAGTAGTCGGAAAGGTAGCCTGAAAATACCTTGGTGATCAGCGCGGTCGCTTCGGCGACACCTTCGATCACCCCCACCGTCAGCGCCGACGCACCGAGCGTGGTCACGAGAAACAAGGGAAGAAGGCTGTGGATGAGCTCCGACGACACATCCATCAGCATCGAGACCACGCCGAGCGTCCAGATGCCTGGCGGAATGCGGGCCAGCGCCGATTTCACCATGGGCCTCGAATCACGACTGAGACGCAGGGAACCCGGAGCGCCGCCGAAAACCCCGTCCGCGGCGAACAAGCTTCAGGCGAGTCACTGCGTGAAATCGAACGCCGCAGTGAGATCGCCCACTTGCGAGCGCACGCCGGGCAAGGGCTCCAGCCCGAAGCGGCGAGTGATGAACTTGAGAATCGAGGTCGTATCGTATTGTGTATGGTCGACGAAATTCCGTTTGGCGTACGGCGAAATGAGGAGCGCCGGAATGCGCGGGCCCGGTCCCCAGCGATCACCCACGGGCGGCTTCACATGGTCCCAAAAACCGCCATTTTCATCGTAGGTGACGATGATCGCGGTCGATGCCCAAAGCTGGCTCGCCTTGATCCTGGCGATCACCTCGGCAATGTGAGTATCTCCCGCAAGCACATCGGCGTAGCCGGCATGCTCGTTGAGAGTGCCTTGTGGCTTGTAGAACGCGACCTGTGGTAATTCGCCGCGGTCGATGCTCGCGGCCAGCTCCGCGTAATCCTTGAGGTGCGCGCCGCGGTCGGCGGCGCCTGGCGCGAAACGTGCGAAATAATTGAAGGGCTGGTGATGCGTCACGAAATACGGGGCGCCATCGGCGCGGGTGTTGATCATTTTTCGCGGCGCCGCAGGGTCCTGCATTCCGTCCTGCAGCGCTACATTCCACGCGCCCGCGTACCACGCCCACGATATGCCTTTCGCGGAGAGCGTGTCACCGATGGTTTTGGCGGATTGCGGCGGCAGCGGGTGTTTCGAGACGTCGGCGAGCCGCGGATCGCCCCCTTTCGCCGGCGGGACCCGCGAGGGCTGATAGGGCGGTTGCGTGGTATTGACCGACCAGCCGTCGGTTGTCACGTCGCCATCGAGTGCGAATATCGGCGCTCCATCGACGGCCGACGCCGGCGATTCGGACTTGCGCTTCAAAAAGTTTCCATCGAGCTGCGCGCGCAGGTTCGCCGGAGCATCGCGATGCTCCGGCGTGCAGGCGCAAACAAGCCAGAAATGGTTCAGATACGAGCCTCCGAACGCGGCGGTGAAAAAATTATCTGCCAGCGTGTATTCCTGCGCCCATTTCCATAGCGGGAGATTCGAGCCGTCGTAATATCCCATGACCAGCGCGCCGGCGTCGGACGCGGCGACGTATCGATCGAGCCGGCCCTCGTTGATCTGTTCCTGGTTCTGATAGAACTTGTGCACGAGATCGCGCGTTGCCACCGACAACGGCAAGTTGATCGGCGGAGCGTCGATGCGGAATGGTCGATTCGGCAGGTCTTTGGGAAATGCCGGATCGGGATCCTTGCCTTTCCACACCGGCGGTAAATGCGCCAGCGCCTTGCCGTCGTTGTCGACCTGCGTGTACTGCGCAGATGTGGCGCTGGCGATCCCGTTCGCGCCGGGAAACAATCCGTAAAGATTGTCGAAGCTGCGGTTCTCGGCGTAGATCACGAGGATATGCTGGATCTTTTCGATGCCCTTCGAGGCCGTTCGGGCTGTCTGCTGCGCGCAACCCGCGAGCGCGGATGCGAAGACGCCAATGCAAGCGATCCTGGCAGCAGCGCCGATTTTCATTCGCGCCGACCGACGCGGCCGGGCAGCGGCGGTTGCCATAGCTCGACCTTGTTGCCGTCGGGATCGAGAAACCAGCCAAAGCGGCCGTATTCGTGCTCCTCGATTTCGCCGACCACCTGCCCTCCTCCCAGGTGCACCTGACCCAACGCTTCATCGAGATCGTCGACGATCAGGTTAAACATGAAGTGGTGAGTCGACGGCGCGAAATAATCGGTGTTGGCCGGAAACGGGCTCCACACCGTAAAGCCATTTGCGGGCACGGATTGCGGCCGGAACTCGACCGAGTTCTTGCCGTCGCCGATGCCGAGCCACTGCGAATACCACGCAAGCAATTTATCGGGATCGGGTGATTTGAAAAACAGCCCTCCCAGACCAAGCACTTTTGCCATTCGCCGCCCCTATCCCAGTTTGACTTCCGTGCGGACCGTGCCGGCGCGCTCGTGCCGCGCCGTCAGCGCGATGCGATCTCCCGTACGGCCGCGCACTACCCATTCGATCTTCGCACGATCGTCGGTCACGTGGTAGTCCGGCCAGAATGAGATGCCGGTGTGTTTGTACGCCTTGCCTTCGAGTTGGCCGATGTCTTCCCGCCGTTTGCCGCTGATCAGCTCGGCCCCGGGCGGAAGCGAAATTTCCGCGATCACGCCGCGAACGACTTTCCGTTCGTGCGCCCGTTTGCTCACGTAGCTCGGCAGCCATCCGGTATTCTGGACAACGACTCTTACCAGCCACGTGTCCTTGCCGACGGCCTGGATTTCTGCCGCAAGCAACTCGAGCTTGGGCGAAAGCAGCGCCTGCCAAACCAGCCACTTCGGAAACTTGGCGACTTCGCGCTCGAGAAATTGCAGCGGCGGATTGCCGAAGGCGTGGAAGCGATTCCATCCGCCGATCTCGACCGCGCCCAGATCCGGGTGGTCGAACGCTTTCCAATCGACGTGCGCCATCCCGCCCAGCTTCGCCTCGTTCCAGCGAAAAATTTTCAGGTCATCTTCGATCGGATGATCGCGAAACCAGTCGATGTAGAGGTATTTGTCGATGCCCGCCTCGCGCATCGGGCTCCAGATCTCCACCACCCAGCTGAACATGCCGAGGTGATCGTAAATCCAGTCGAAGGCGCCGCCGATGACTTGTTTGGGGTGGTAGCGAAACTCGTGATAGACGGAGATGTTGGGATAACCGGTGATCTCGGTCCCCTTGGCGCCGACCTTCTGAAAATGCCAGAGGTCCTCGGCGTGCATTTCGGTGTCGGGAAGATGATCGAACGGACGCAGCAGCACGCCGCTCCAGGTGTGAAACGCGACCCCGGCGCAGATGTTGGGGTGGGTGCTGATGAATTCCGCGACGGCGCGAACCTCAGGCTCGGAGGTCGGAAACGGGCCGGCGCCGAGCTGCTCGTGCTCCTGTCTCCAATTCGCAGGGAAGTTTCTATTTAAGTCAATGCCTTGAACGTTCTTCTTAACCTTTAAGGTGAAGCGATCATAGCCCTCGAATCGGCCCTCCGGCAGGATCCGAAAATAGGTTCCGCCGACCTCCGCCGGGTCTCGCCGCACCATCAGACGCGGCTCATCCGGGTGCGGCTTCCAAAGCCCGTTCGGATCCGCGATTCGCATCTGCAGGATGCGGCCGTCGCCGTCGATGTCCTCGACCGTCAGGCCTTCGATGGGCTCCTCGTCGTACGGGTAGGCGCGGGTGCTGGAGCGCACCCACTTGGGTCGATCGGCCAGCGCCCATTCGGCGCCGTCCGGATTGATGCGTGGACAAATGTAGAAAACGCGGGTGTCCAGCGCCCGGGTGATATCGGCGTCGCTGCCGTACTGGGCTACCAGTTGATTCAGAAAGTACAGATTGGCGGCCGACGCCGCGACCTCGGTCGAGTGAATGTTGCCGTCGACCCAGAATGCGGGCTTGTCGATGGCAGCGCCGGTCGCACGATTCGTGACGCTGACCAGCCAGATGTCCCGGCCTTCGTGACTCTTGCCGATCGATTCGAGCGATACCAGCTCCGGATGCTCGGCGGCGAACGCGTGAACAATCTCGGTCAGCTCGGCGTAACGGACAAAGTGGTCAAATCGGAGGGCGGGCATCGGTTGGCGGGATCGCGAACAAAGCGCGAAGTGTGGCGGGCTTGGCCGCCGCGAGTCAACCACGAGGCCGCCGAGTCGCGGCCGCTTTTGTGCAAGCTCGGGGCCGGGCGCCACACCGCCTTCGATTGTGAAGCGCAGTGCGCCGCGGCTTTTGCGTCAATGAGTCAAATGCCGGCGTACCACTCGTACCCCTGGTCTTCCCAATAACCGCCTTTGCCGCCGGCGATCTTCTCGAAGCTGTCGACCAGCTCGATGCGCATGACGTACTTGGCGTGCTTGTATCCGAGCTGGCGCTCGACGCGAAGTCGAATCGGTGCGCCGTTGGCGATCGGCAGCGCCTTGTCGTTGAGCTCGTAGGCGAGGATGGTTTGCGGATGATAGGCATCGTCCATGTCGATGCTTTCGTAGTACGGACTGGTGCCGTCGCTCTCCATCGGATCGGCGCAATAAAACATCACGTAGCGCGCCGCCGCTGTCGGCCGCACGGCTCCCAGCACCGCGGTCAGCGGTACTCCCTTCCATTTGCCGATCGCACTCCAGCCTTCGACGCAATCGTGGCGGGTGATCTGTGTTCGGCTGGGCAGCGCTCGCAGCTCCTCGAGCGAAAAAATGACCGGCTTTTCGACCAGGCCACCGACTTCCAGGCCGTAAGCCGCGAAGCCGCTCGACGCGAGCGCCTTGTATTGCGGGTTGTTGGGCATCGCGGTTCCGTTGCTGCGAAATTCCGGGGACCGGTCGGACTCTGGGAACTCCTGCGCCATAGACTTGCGCGGCAGGATCATGCGCTGTGCCTTGCGAGTAAGGATCTCGGTGTTGCCCAAAAGCTTCGGAAACCATTCGGTTTTCGACAGCTTGTCGCAGCCCGCGACCAGAACCGCTCCCGCGCCGGCGAGCGCGTGAAGGAAAAGCCGCCTGCGCGGATGAAATTTGCTGGAATTCATTTGCTAACCTCCGCGTCGACCCGGTAGCGGCCGGTAATCATCGAGCGCAAATTGTTCCACACGCCGGTGATGATCACTTCGAAGACGTGAATCAGCACGAAGGCAACCAGCAGCCAGGCAACGATAAAATGGATCGTTCGCGCCGATTGGCGTCCGCCGAAAATATCGACCCACCCCGGCCACAGAGAATCGGCGCCGGGAGACATCGCCAGGCCCATCAGAATCACCAGGGGCAGCAGCACGAAGATCACGGTCAGGTAGGTGATTTTCTGCAATACGTTATAGCGCTTCGACGCCTCTCCCGCAGGGTGGCGAAAATGCAGATGATCGACGATCGACTGCCGGATCGACCGAAGCTCGGTTCCGGTGGGCGCAAGGTCGCGGGCAAGATGGCGGCTGACGACCGAGTAGGCAACGTAGCAAAGACCGTTGATCACGAAGATCCAGGCGAAAAACAGATGCCACTGACGGGCCATTGCCAGCCAGCGGCCGTCCGGAATGGTCAGCCACGAAGGAAAAGCGCGGCTCATGAGCTCGCCATCCGAGCCTTTGGAGGCGCCCAACACGCCGGTAGTGACGAACTCGTGACCGAAGATCCGCGTCACACCGGTCAGCTTATTGCTGGCGTCGGTCGCGGATTCGATTTCGAGAATGGGCGGGCGGCCAGTGTACGAAGACTTGCCCCAGTACAAGGCCGGATGCGCGCTGAAGATATTGAGGCCGCTCATCAGCAGAATCGTCAGCGCAATGACATTGATCCAGTGCATGACGCGAACGGGCAGCGTGTGGCGATAGTAGAGATAGTTCGCCGCCGCGCGCTCAGCGTTGCTGCTTTGTTCCATCAACTTCTCCCTGATTCGATCCGATAGCGATGCGCGGGGCGTGCCCCGCCAAGTGTATCCCGCTTAAGCTCCACCCATCCAGACGCCCAGCCCAGCCGCGCGCGGGCCCGGCACCTGGCCATCAGGTGCGCATCCGCGTGGGGCCGCTCACGAAGGCATTGTCGCGTTCGAAGAAGCGAAGCTTACGGTCGACCTCGCGGGTAATGCCGATGCGCACGCTTTCGCCGATCGCTCCCGGGCGCCGGCGCGCTGCGCCAAGCCATAGCGGGCCCGGTGCGCAAAGGTCGACGCCGTCGAAGCGCCTATCGACATCCATCGCCGTCGCCAGGCGGCCGGGGCCGCGGGCGAGGTCGAGCACGCGCTGCGTTTCGCGATGGTGTTGCATCGAACTCAGACCCTCCAGCGGCTCGAGCGCGCGCAACAGGACTCCGGCTCCAACGCCTGGCGATTCACCGCTGACATTGATGGCAAACCAGCAGCCATAGACGAAATAAACGTAGGCGTGCCCGCGCTCCAGAAACAGCGAGTTGTTGCGCTGCGTACGGCCGCGGAACGCATGTGCCGCTGCGTCACCGACAACGTAGGCCTCGGTCTCGACGATGCGGCCGGCGAGGCGCTCGCGCGGATGATCGTGGACCAGTATCTTGCCGATGACGTAGCGTGCAAGCGTGGCCGTGTCTCGCGGCAACTCGGCTCGGCGCAACCGTCGAACGGGCCCGATGTCCTGCATCGGGTCTTCCTTTTTAGCCGTCCGGACAGCCTCAGCTTATCGCGCTGAGCGGCAGCGTCGCGCTGACGCGGGTCCCGCGACCTTGGGCTCCTGGCTCGACCGAAAGCTGACCGCCGAATTGCAACAGGCGTTCGCGCATGCCCAGAATG
>DASZZK010000143.1:0-14444 GCA_035544975.1 Casimicrobiaceae bacterium
CCGGTGATGTCCAGGTCCCGGCCCCGCGTCGTCTCGCGATGCTCGTCGAAAATCTGCTCGGGCGCGGAGTAGGGAAACAGCGTTCCCGCCCGCGTGTAGTGCGCCGATGACAATCGCGCTTCGAGCCGGCGAGCGAAATCGACCGCGATCGCCCAGTCGTCACGCGCTTCGCCCGGCGCTCGCACCGCAGCGCGCGCGCGCATGATGCGGCGCTCGGAATTGGTGAGCGTGCCTTCTTTCTCGCCCCAGCTCGACGCGGGCAGGAGAACGTCGGCATAAGCGCAGGTCTCGGTGTTTGCGTACGCTTCCTGGACGACCACCAGCTCGGCGCGCTCGAGCGCCTCGCGCACCAGCGCCTGATCGGGCATCGACTGTGCGGGGTTGGTGCAGGCTATCCACAACAGCTTGATTTGGCCTCGGCGCACGGCGTCGAACATCTCGACCGCGGTCTTCCCGGGTGTTGCTGGAACGGCATCGACGCCCCACAACGTGGCGACCTCGGCACGATGCTGCGGATTGGCAAGATCGCGATGCGCGGAAAGAAGATTCGCCATGCCGCCGACCTCGCGGCCGCCCATCGCATTGGGTTGTCCCGTCAACGAAAACGGGCCCGCACCGGGCCGTCCGATCTGGCCGGTCGCAAGATGCAGATTGATCAATGCCGCGTTCTTCGCGGTTCCGGAGGTGGATTGATTCAAACCCTGGCAATAGAGCGAAAGGGCGGCCTTCGCGGCCGCGAACCAGCGTGCCGCTTGAAAGAGCTCGGCCTCGCTGATTCCGCAGATCTCCGCGACGAATTTCGGCGTGTAGTCGCGCACGGTGGCCTTGAGCGCGGCAAAGCCCTCGGTGTGCGCTGCTATATAGGCGGCCGCGGTCAGATCCTCCCAGATCATGATGTGCAGCATGCCATTGAACAGCGCGACGTCGGTGCCGGGAAGGATCGCCAGATGAAGATTGGCGCCCTCGGCGGTTTCCGTGCGGCGCGGATCGACGACGATGATCTTGAGTGACGGATTGCGCTCCTTCGTTGCTTCGATGCGTCGGTACAGCACCGGATGTGCCCACGCTGTGTTCGAGCCTGCGATGAACAACAAGTCGGTATGGTCGATGTCTTCGTAGCACGCCGGCGGGGCGTCCGACCCCAGGGTCTGCTTGTATCCCGCGACCGCGGACGACATGCACAGTCGCGAGTTGGTGTCGATGTTGTTGGTGCCGATTAGGCCCTTGGCCAGCTTGTTGAAGACGTAGTAGTCCTCGGTCAGGAGCTGGCCGGAGACGTAAAAGCCGACGCTGTCGGGGCCGTGCGTGCGTATCGCGACCGCGAAGCGATCGGCAAGATGATCGAGCGTCTCGTCCCAGCCACGCCGCATGCGCGGCGATGCTCGGTCGGCACGAAGCTCGGGATAGAGCGCGCGGCCGTGACCGTGCGCAGTGAGGTGCAGCGTTGCACCCTTGGTGCACAGGCGGCCAAAGTTGGCCGGATGCTCCGGGTCGCCGCGCACGCCGCTGATGCGGCCGTCCTTCGTTTCGACGATGACTCCGCAGCCCACGCCGCAGTAGCAGCAAGCACTGCGCGTCTCAGTCACCTGCGTCGGCCCGTTCGACGGCCTGCGCTGCAGGCACCCGCGACGCTGCGTCGCCGGTCTTGAGGTACACCGTTCCCGCGTCGACGTGCACCGCCACGCGTTGCGCGCAGCCACGGTCCGGGGCATGCGCACAACCCGAGTCGAGATCGATGTTCCAGCCGTGAAGCGGGCAGGCGACCGACTCGCCGTAGACGATGCCCTGTGACAGCGGGCCGCCCTTGTGCGGGCATCGGTCGCGCAACGCGAATATACGGTCGTTGGCGGTGCGGAAAACTGCGACGTTGTCGCCGCTGGCGTGTGCGCGTTCCAGCACGCGGGCGCCGAGTACGGGGATCTCCTCGATCCGGCAGACTCGGCTCCAGCCGCTCATCACGCAACGCTCTCCGCCTGCGTGATGAGCGGTATGTACTGGCGTCGATCGATTCCAGCACGGGTCATTTCGTGCCAGGGATCCGGCTCGCCGTCGAGCGCGTATTGCAACCTCTCGTAAAGCGCACGGCGCCGGTCGCCGTCGTCGAGCAACGCCTTCTTGACGTGATCGAGCCCGACCCTCGCCACGTAGTGGACGGTGCGCTCCAGATACCAGCCTTCTTCCCGATAGAGCTGCAGGAATGCGCCGGCGTGCTCGAGCACTTCCTCGCGGGTCTTCACGCGCACCAGAAACTGCGCGACTTCGGTCTTGATGCCGCCGTTGCCCGCGACGTAGATTTCCCATCCCGAGTCGACCCCGATCACGCCGACGTCCTTGATACCGGACTCAGCGCAATTGCGCGGACAGCCCGACACCGCGAGCTTGACCTTGTGCGGCGCGTACATGCGCCACAACGTGCGCTCAAGTTCCTGGCCCATGCGGGTCGAGTCCTGCGTGCCGAAACGGCACCACTCGGAGCCCACGCAGGTCTTGACCGTGCGCAGCGCCTTGGCATACGCGTGACCCGATGGCATGCCCAAGTCGCGCCAGACGTCTGGCAGATCCTGCTTCTTGACGCCGAGCAGATCGATCCGCTGGCCGCCGGTGACCTTGACTGTCGGTATGGCGTACTTGTCGACGACGTCGGCGATTCGCCGCAACTCGCTCGCATTGGTCTCGCCGCCCCACATCCGGGGCACGACCGAGAATGTGCCGTCCTTCTGGATGTTCGCGTGCGCGCGCTCGTTGATGAAGCGTGACTGCGGGTCGTCTTTGGCCTCGTGCGGCCAGGTCGAGATGAGGTAGTAATTGAGGGCAGGGCGGCAGGTCGCACAGCCGTTGGGCGTGCGCCATTCGAGGAAGCTCATCGTCTCCGAAATCGTCAACAGGTGCTGCTCGCGGATCGCGTCGCGCGCCTCCTGGTGTGTGCGCTCGGTGCATCCGCAAACCGCCTTTTTCTTCGGCGCTGCAGAATAGTCTCCGCCGGCGGTAGCCATCAAAAGCTGCTCGACCAGGCCGGTGCAAGAGCCGCACGACGACGAAGCCTTGGTGTGCTTGCGCACTTCGTCGAGCGTGAACAGGCCCTGGTCTTTGATCGCCTTGACGATCCTCGACTTGGAGATGCCGTTGCAGCCGCAGACCTCGTCCGCGTCGGCCATAGCCAGCGCCCGGCTCTGTCCCTGATGCCCGGTATCGCCAAGATTGGTCTCGCCGAACATCAGCCCGTCGCGGATGTCGTTGATGCTTCGCCCGGCGCGAAGCAGCTTGAAGTACCACGACCCGTCCACGGTGTCGCCATATAGCACGCCGCCGACGAGCTTGTCGTCCTTGATGATGAGTTTTTTGTAGACGCCGCCGAACGGGTCGGAGAGCACGATTTCCTCGCAGTCCGGACCCCCGGCGAAATCGCCTGCGGAAAAAAGATCGATGCCGGTGACCTTGAGCTTGGTCGCGGTGACGGAGCCGGTATAGCGGGCGATGCCGTAGAAGGCGAGATGGTTCGCACACACCTTGGCCATTTCGAACAGCGGCGCGACCAGGCCGTACGCCTTTCCACGATGATTGACACATTCGCCGATCGCATAGATCCGAGGATCGAACGTCTGCAGCGTATCGCTTACCACGATTCCGCCGGGTCTGGCCGCTGAGCAAAACAGGCCCGCGCTCTCCGCCAGGCTGGTGTTGGGCCGGATGCCGACCGCCATGACGACGAGATCGGCCGGAAGCATTTCCTCGGCGCCTTGGGCGTCGACGAGACGCACTGCGCACACGCGACCTCCCCGCTCCTCGGGTGCCGCGATCAACTCCTTGGTCTGCGCGCGCACCCTGAAGGCGATACCCCGATCCTCGAGTGACTTCTGCAGGAGATTGCCCGCGGTGCGATCGAGCTGGCGCTCCATTAGCCAATCGGCAAGGTGCACGACGGTGACTTTCATGCCCCGCAGCTTCAGGCCATTGGCGGCTTCGAGCCCGAGCAGTCCGCCGCCGATGACCACCGCGTGGTCGTAGCTCGCCGCCGCACCGATCATCGCGTGCGTGTCGTGAATGTCGCGGTAGGTGATGACGCCCGGCAGCTTGTGACCGGCCACCGGAAGGATGATCGGGTTCGATCCGGTAGCGAGCAACAAACGGTCGTATCCGACCGTGATACCGTCGGCGGTCTCGACGCAGCGACTGATGCGGTCGATCTTTGTGATCTCCTTGCTTAAGTGCAGGGTGATGCCGTGTTTTTCATACCAGTCGACGCCGTTCAACATGATGTCGTCGATGGTCTGCTCGCCGGCGAGCACTGGCGAGAGCAGGATGCGATTGTAGTTGGCGTAAGGCTCCGCGCCGAAGACGGTGACGTCATAGAGGTCCGGCGCGAGCGCCATGAGCTCCTCGAGCGTGCGCGCGCCGGCCATGCCGTTTCCGACCATGACGAGTTTCATCGGTCTCATCGATCGAGTGAGGTCCGGAGTTACGCCGCTTCGCGCATCTGGCGTCGATAGAGGAATTCGAGCACCGACGCGCGACAATGATGGTATTGCGGGTTCGCCTCCAGCTCGATGCGATCGCGCGGGCGCGCGAGCTCGACCGGAAGAATCTCGCCGATCGTCGCCGACGGTCCATTGGTCATCATCACGATGCGATCGGACAACAAAACGGCCTCGTCGACGTCGTGCGTCACCATCAGCACGGTGCTTCCGGTCGCGGCAACGATTTTCAGGAGTTCGTCCTGCAGGTGCGCGCGGGTCAGCGCGTCCAGCGCGCCGAAGGGTTCGTCGAGCAGCAGCACCGTGGGCTGCATCGACAGCGCGCGGGCGATGCCGACGCGCTGCTTCATTCCGCCGGAGATTTCGTGCGGCATCTTGTGCTCGGCGTGCGTAAGCCCGACTAGTGACAGCGCTTCGTGAGTACGGCGCTTGAGATCGGCTTTCTTTTCAGCGCCGGCGAACACTCGCTCCACCGCGAGATAAACATTGTCGAAGCACGACAGCCAGGGGAGCAGCGAATGATTCTGAAACACCACCCCGCGATCGGGACCGGGGCCGACAATTTCGCGCTCGGCACAGATCATTACCCCCTGAGTCGGCACGAGCAGTCCCGCGAGCAGATTCAGCAACGTGGACTTGCCGCATCCAGAATGCCCGATCAGCGCCACGAACTCGCCTTTGTGCACTGTTAGATTGATGTCGCGCAACGCGGCGAATACGCCCTTGCGCGTCTGGAAAGTCATCGCGACGTTCTCAACGCAAAGGTAGTTCTGCTCCCGGCTTGTCATGATCGCGCCCATCATTCGTAGCTGAAACGCCGCGCGAACAGCAGCAACAGATGCTCGAGCAGGAGACCGACGATGCCCACCGCGAAGATCGCGATGATGATGTGCTCGACGTTGAGGTTGTTCCACTCATCCCAAACCCAGAAGCCGATGCCGACGCCGCCGGTGAGCATCTCGGCCGCGACGATCACCAACCACGCCACGCCGATCGAAAGCCGTACGCCGGTCAGCATGTACGGAAGCACTGCCGGAAAGAGGATACGCGTGACGATCTTCCACTCGGAAAGATTGAGCACCCGCGCGACGTTGAGATAGTCCTGCGGCACGCGCTGCACGCCCACCGCGGTGTTGATGATTATCGGCCAGATACTGGAAATGAAAATTACCCAGATCGCGGCCGGGTTGGCCGCTTTGAATGCCAGGAGCCCGATCGGCAACCAAGCGAGCGGCGACACCGGTCGCAGCAGGCTGATGATCGGCGATGCCATGGCGTTGGCGAACGCGAAGCGGCCAAAGATAAACCCGAGTGGTATGCCGATCGCCGCCGCGAGACCGAATCCAATGCCCACCCGTTTGAGCGACGACAGGATGTTCCAGCCGATGCCCTGGTCGTTCGGTCCCTTCTGATAGAACGGGTTGCTGAAAACTTCGACCGCGGAGGCCCAGGTCTTCGCCGGTGACGGCAGCGATCCTGCTGTTTGCGCAAACAGTGCCCACGCACCGATGAAAAGCGCGAAGCCCAGGATCGGAGGCAGCACCGTCAGTACGAAGCTACGGATCCACTCGCGGCGCAGGCGCGCGCGCTCCGCAATTTCCGCCGCCTTGGCTTCGACGACGGCGCGGGCCTTGGCGTCGGGCGAGACGACGCCCGGATCCGTGTGCGCGGCAACAGGCGGCGCGCTCGCCGGCTCGTTGGCGGCAGCCAGTTTGTGCCCCGTGTTCGGTGCGAAGGGCCGCAATGCAACGATGGCAGTGGTCATGGTGGTCTCGATCGCGCGCCGCATCAGGCCATGATCTTGAAGCTGCCGGCGTACGAGCGCGGACTCTTACCGTCCCAAACCACGCCGTCGACGAGTCTCGACGTGCGCATCGCATCCTTCGGCACCTGCGCCTTGGCGAGCGTCGCGGCTTGCTTGTAGAGGTCGATCCGGTTGACCTGCTTGGCCACGGCCAGATAGTCGGGATCTTCCTTAAGCAGACCCCATCGTCTGTGCTGCGTCAGAAACCACATGCCGTCGGACAGGTAAGGGAAATTCACCGCGCCGTCGTTGTAGAACTTCATGTAATTCGTGTCGTTCCATTTCTTACCGATGCCGTTATCGTAGATACCCTCGAGACGCTGATCGATGATATCGACCGGGCAGTTGACGTAGCTCTTGTCGGCGATGATCTCCGCGACTTTCTTGCGGTTGGCCATGGTGTCGATGAACTGCGATGCTTCGATCACCGCCGCGATCATCGCTCGCGTGGTGTTGGGGTTTTGCTGGACGAAATCGGCGCTGGTGCCGAGCACCTTCTCGGGATGATCCTTCCAGATGTCCTGCGTGGTGATCGCGGTGAAACCGATCTTGTCGTAGATGGCGCGATTGCCCCAAGGCTCGCCAACGCAGTAGCCGTCCATGTTGCCGACACGCATATTGGCGACCATCTGCGGCGGAGGAACGACGATGGTCTTCACGTCGTTGAATGGATGGATCCCGTTAGCGGCCAGCCAGTAGTAGAGCCACATCGCGTGCGTTCCGGTCGGAAAGGTCTGCGCAAACGTGTACTCGCGCTTTTCGCGCGCGATGAGGGCCTTGAGGGAGGGACCGTCGATGGCCCCCTTGTCGCGCAGTTGATTGGAAAGAGTGATCGCCTGCCCGTTGTTGTTCAGCGTGCAAAGCACCGCCATGTCCTTCTTCGGCCCGCCAATGCCGAGCTGCACACCGTAGATGAGACCGTACAAGACATGCGAAGCATCGAGTTCGCCGTTGACCAGCTTGTCGCGCACGGCGGCCCACGACGCCTCCTTGCTGGGGACGATCTTGATGCCGTACTTCTCGTCGAACTTCATGACCGAGGCGATGACCACTGACGCACAATCGGTCAGGGGAATGAAGCCGACTTTCACTTCCTTCTTCTCCGGCGCGTCTGATCCGGCCGCCCACGCTGCATGCCGGACGCCCGGAGCCACCATTGCCAGCAACGCCGCGCCGCTTCCCATCGTGATCAGCCTCCTGCGTTCGAGATCAGGACGCGCCGGCGCCGGCCTTACGCAACCAGATTGCTTGCCACGCGTGCCCTTCTTCGGTCCTGAACGCTTGCCAGCATGCTTCGGTACTTTCATCGCATCCGTCCGTTCTCGCGAAGACCATAAAAAAGCGCCCTGTCGTCCGAACAGAAAATCGAACGCCAGGGCGCCGTTGCCCACTGCAGCAGCCTGCATTGGCCGCCGCAAACTTATTTGTCGAGGAGGTCCCGCAACCGGGACCTGTTAGCTCTTTAGCAATCCCTGTACCATTGCGCGCTTTCAAACGCTAACACTTTAATTCTTCGTGAAATTTTTGAAATTCTTGTGGGCCTAGTTCGCGCTTTGGCAAGCGTTTTTCATGCTGCGCCGCACCAAACAAGTGCCGTCGTGCCCCGAACGCACCATTTCGCGGCCTGGCTAAGACAATAGCTGCGTGACATTGAGCAGCTGCTGCGCAACCTCGAGCAAGGTGAGGTTGCGGTCCATCGCGAGCTTGCGCATCAGCCGATATGCATCGTCTTCGCTGATTTGCTTCTGCTGCATCACGACGCCCTTTGCTTTTTCGATGATCTTGCGCTCGGCGAGTCGGCCCTGTGCGGCCTTGAGTTCTTCGCGCAATGCGCGATCCGCTTCGAAACGCGCCTGCGCGACCTCGAGGATGGGCTTGAGGCGCTCCGGCTGCATGCCGGCAACGATGTAGGCGGTGACTCCTGCCTTGATTGCAGCCTGTATCGTGTCGCTGTTGGCGTCGTCGGTGAACATGACGATCGGCCGCGGATCGTCCCGGCTCACGACGACGACTTGCTCGAGCACGTCGCGCGACGGGGAATCGGTGTCGATGATGATCACGTCCGGCCGGACTGCGCTCACGCGTTCCAGCAACGTGGCCGGCGACCATTCTTCAGCGACGACCTCGTAGCCTGCCGCGTCGAGCGCTTCCTTGAGCAGACTGACGTCCTTTTGGGTGTCGTCCACCAGCATGACTCGCAGCATTCGGAACCATTTGTGTAGAATGCCGACACTTGTTGCAAGGCAAAAACCGCGCCACAGGCCTTCGGAAGCCGGCCACGCGGAATCAAAGGCTTGTGGGTTCCGCGCAAAGCTCCGACGAGCTTAATCGGTGCAGGCGGAAGCACGCTTGCGCCCTTGCAATCCAGAGCGAACGGGTCGAACCATCGCGCGGGCGAGGGGTCGCGATGATCGTTTGGCGCCAAGTAGCGGTGAGCGCGATGGGCCGCTGGCCGGTCGCATCCTCCCGCCCACAAGCCGACGAGCAAGTTCGCTTTTCGGTACTATTTCGTATCTTGGATCGGATACTTGGCGGAGGAACGTATGGGCATGATGTTGACCAGCGAAGAAATACTCGACAAGGTGCAACGGGCGTTCGCGCCCTTCCATGTCGTGGCCGAGCTGCAGGACTATCACAGACAACTCGGTTTCCGCGTCTACGACGTTGATAACGAAGTCATCGACACGTTCGAAGGCAGCTTGATCCAGGACCTGAAGACGCCCGCGAATCTGAAGCAGCTCATTCTCGCGGCGCGAACGGCGGTCGAACGCAAGAACAAGATCCTAAAGCCGTGGTCCTTCGAATCGATATGACGCGCGCGGCCGGCCGCGATTCCCGCCAATCCGCCCATCGACACCTCGGCGCGCAGCAATGTGCCGAAATCCCGCGGTCGCGCGCCGTTAGAACACGCTTTAGCGCGATTTGGCGAGCCGCGCTTCGATAGCCTTGCTCAAGCGTTCCATACCGAACGAAATATCGACGACGCTGCCGTCCACGAAGAAGCAGGGCGTCGAGTGAACGCCGCACGCGCGGCCACTGGCGAGGTGCTCCTGGACGCGTTGCAGGTATTTGTGGTCGGCGAGGTCCGCATCGAAGCGCGCGAGATCGAGCTCAATGGCCTCTGCGTACTGGCGAAGAGCTTTCGGCTTTAGATGTTGCTGGTTTTCGAACAGACGGTCATGCATCTGCCAGAACTTGCCTTGCGCGCCCGCCGCTTCCGCGGCTTCCGCGGCCAGCTCGGCGTGGGGATGCGCCGCGACGATCGGGAAATGCCGGAACGCAAACCGAATGCGATGCTTGAAATGCTTGAGCATGATCTTGACGCCGTGATAGGCCTGCGCGCAGAGCGGGCACTCGAAATCGCCATATTCGATGACGACTATGCGAGCGTCCGGATCGCCGAGGACATGTTCCACCGGGCTCAATGACATTGCCGGGTTTCTTGACGGTGTAGGGTTGCTCATGAGACGCCTTTTCTAAAGCGAGTGATCGACGCTGCAAACGATGTCACCTTGCCCGCGGAATGAATCCCGGGGCAAGTATCCTACAAGACCGTCGATCGAGCGCAAACATTCGAGGTTCCGGAGCAAGTGACCTTGCGCGAAAAAGTATTCACATGTCAAGCAAGCCCTCGTTGAAGGATGACGCTTCGCCATACGCGTGGGCGCGGCTCGCGGTATCGCTGGCGCTGATGACCATCAGCGGCTGCAGCATGTATGCCGTGGTCGTTGTGCTGCCTGCGGTGCAGGCGGAGTTTGGCGTGGCGCGCGCGGACGCGTCGCTTCCGTATTCGCTGACCATGATCGGCTTCGGCGTGGGAAGCCTCTTCATGGGGCGGCTGGCCGATCGATTCGGCGTCATGGTTCCGCTTCTGATCGGCGCCGTGAGTCTCGGTCTCGGATTCGCTGTCGCGGGAACGGCGGGCAACATCTGGACCTTTTCGCTGGCGCACGGGGTGCTGATCGGCTTGTTCGGCAGCTCGGCGATGTTCGCGCCGCTCATCGCCGACACCTCGCTCTGGTTCACGCGCCGACGCGGCATCGCCGTCGCCATATGCGCCAGCGGCAATTATCTTGCAGGAGCCGTGTGGCCCCCGGTCGTGCAGCACTTCGTCGCTATCCACGGCTGGCGCAATACGTACCAGGGCATCGCACTTTTCTGCCTGGTGACACTGTCGGTCTTGGCGCTATTCCTACGCCGCAAACCACCGGTGCTCGCCTCCGACGCTGCATCGTCGGCTGAAGCTGTCTCCTCGTCCCGGCCCTTCGGGTTCTCGCCGACCGTCGCCCAATCGCTGCTTTGTGTGGCGGGCGTCGCGTGCTGCGTCGCGATGTCGATGCCACAAGTACATATCGTCGCGTACTGCGGAGACTTGGGCTACGGCGTGGCGCGAGGCGCGGAAATGCTGGCTGTGATGCTTGGCTTCGGAATCGTGAGCCGATTGGTGTCAGGCGTGATTTGCGATCGCATCGGCGGTCTGCGCACTTTGCTGCTGGGATCAGCGCTGCAGGGAATCGCGCTGCTCTTGTTTCTTCCGTTCGACGGCTTGGTCTCGCTGTTCGTCATCTCGGCCCTGTTCGGGCTGTTCCAGGGCGGAATCGTTCCGTCCTACGCGATCGTCATTCGCGAGTACTTCCCTGCGCAGGAGGCCGGCGCCCGGGTCGGCACCGTGTTGATGTTTACGCTGTTCGGCATGGCGCTCGGCGGCTGGATGTCGGGCAGGATATTCGATATCACCGGTTCCTATCACGCCGCGTTCATCAACGGCATCGCCTGGAATCTGCTCAACCTCACCATCGCCGTGACGCTTCTGCGTCGCGCGGGCAGGAGGCGCGCAGACGCGAAGGGCGCCGTGGCAGGCGTCGCGTGGTAACGCCGGCCGTCAATGCCTGGACCTCCCAGGGTATCGGGTTTCACGCAAAAAAGCATTAAGGAGGGCAATAAATTCATTTTACAATGGCAGCTTCGCAAGCTTGTTCTCATCCTGCCTGCACTGCTGGAGAAGAATGTGACCGAGCCGACAAAAGCCCTGACGCTGCAATTGCTCGAGTGGATCGCGGATCATCCGAGGCGATACGACGACGCGCTCGAAGCGTGGCGCACCACCTGCCCACGATTATCGATCTGGGAAGACGCTTGCATCGATGGCCTGATCGACTGCGAGCCGGGCAGTCGATTCGTCTCGGTCAGTGCCAAAGGAAAGGCTCTGCTGCAGAACGGCGGTCAATAAGAACCGCCTTGACGGCGACTGGCGCTTCGGCGCGTAATCGCGGGCGTATGGAACAGTTTATGAACGCGGCTTGTCCGCATCGGCAAGCTGCCGGTGCTCTGACGTAACGGCCGTTGAATCGCCCTGCCGGAGGGAACGACGGATCCGGCGTCAATTGACCAGCGGAAAAGGGTTGATCGGTGAACCCTTCCACCATTTTTTCTCCGGGCCCAATTTGAAAATTGCGAAGTGCAGATGCGGCGAGTCGTCACGGGCATTGCCGGTCGATCCGACGGTGCCGATCGCGTCGCCGCGCTTGAGCATCGTTCCCTCGGTCAAACCTTGCGCATAGTGATCGAGATGCGCGTAGTAGTACGCAAAACGCTCGCTGGGATCGAACTGATAGACCGTAAGTCCACCTGCGAGGCTGCGAAAGAGCTTGACGACGCGTCCATCCCCGGCAGCGATGACTTGTGTGCCTCGCGGCGCCGGAATGTCGAGCGCTTCGTGCGGACGGATTCCACGTCGCTGGTTGTAGGTGTCCACCAGCTTTCGTTTGGTAACGCCCACCACTGGCACGGTAAGGCGAAACGAGGCCAGTTGTTGCCCGTCGGCATCTAGGACGTCCGCTCCATCGTTGTCGATCGAAATGCGATCGAGCGCCACGGCCGGCATTACGCCGAAACCGGCGCACGCCACGGACAGTGCAATCATCGCTGCCGCGTGGTGAAGCTCCTGCCACGAATGGGGCGCGCTGCATCGCATCGCTTTAGGGGCGGACGTCGACGACGACTCCGGCCGACGCGATCGCCGACAGCTTGAGCGCATCCCAATTGGTAAGGTGGACGCAGCCCTGCGTTTCGGAGCGGCCGACCTGTGACGGCTCCGGAGTTCCGTGTATTCCGTAGTGCGGCTTGGTGAGCCCCATCCACAGCACGCCGACGGGGTTGTTCGGGCCCGCCGCAATATCGGCTTTCACGTAATGCTTCTTGGCACCGTGAATGAGCACCGGATCGTAGGTGAATACCGGATCCCGGACTTCGTTGGCAATCTTGAGCTTGCCTACGGGGATAGGGTCGCGCGGCCCGCCGATGCTGATGGGAAACTGCGCGAGCACCCGCCCCGAGCGATCGACTGCCTGCAATCGTCGATCGGCCTTGAAAAGGACGATCGTTCCCGCTTTGCCGGGATTTGTCTCCGAGGCGACATTGGGCACCATCAGCGTGACGCCGGCCTCAATTGCCTTCCCGGGATTCAGATCGCGAAGCAACCTTGGGCTGACGTGAAATCTTTCGGCGATGCCTTCGAGCGGACTTTCGTAGCCGAGGTACTTGAGTTGGGCACGTTCCATCATGTCGCGGGGAACGCGCTGGAAAGGGCCGGCCGTGTCCTTATCGGTAACGGTGTAGCTCACCAGGACCGGCGCATCATTCGACCTAAGCGCATGCCAGGTGTTCTTATCCACCCTCCCACTGCTCGCAATCCCGCTTGCCTCCTGAAACGCCTTGACGGCCTTACGCATGTTCTCGCTAAAGCCGCCGTCGATTTCTCCCGGCGAGAACCACCGGCGATCGAGCAGCACTTGGGCCCGAACCACCGCCGCGCCGTGCATCCCACGGCTCAGCGCGGGCGAGGCGACGCTGTCCTCGACCGACGCCGCGAACGTAGCGCCGGCAGCCGAACGTTGCGGCGTTCCATGCTTGCTTTCGGCGGCATCGCCATCGGAAACGGCGAAACACGACAGGACAAGCGTTGCCGCGGTCAATACCGAAAAAAATGCGATGCGCACATGAACCCCGCATAAGGAGCTGACGGGTGACGTAAACTCGCCCAACAAACAATTGGTATCATAAAACATTTGCTTATGCATAAAAAATGAAAATCTCGATAGTCGATGACTATCACGACACTCTGCGCACGCTTGCCTGCTTCACCAAGCTGGCAGCCCACGACGTCGAGATCTGGAATGATCATGTGCAGGACGTCGACGCGCTCGCCGAGCGGCTGAAGGACACCGAAGCGCTGGTGCTGATACGCGAGCGCACGCAAATTCGCGCGCCGCTGCTCGATCGCCTGGACAAGCTCAAGCTCATCAGTCAGCGCAGCGTGTTCCCGCACATCGACGTCGATGCTTGCACCAGGCGCGGCGTGATCGTGTCCTCGAGCCAGCATGCCGGTGCGCCGTCGTATGCCGCGGCGGAGCTGACATGGGGACTGGTTCTCGCGGCGATGCGCCGGATTCCGCAGCAAATGGCGGCGCTCAAGGCAGGGAAGTGGCAGATCGGCGTCGGCAACAGCCTGCGCGGAAAGATCATGGGGATTTACGGTTACGGCAGGATCGGCGCCGTCGTCGCGGGATACGCCAAGGCATTCGGCATGAACGTGCTCATTTGGTCGAGAGAAGCGTCGCTTGCGCGCGCAAGAGCGGACGGCTACGTCGCCGCTCGCGGCAAGGAGGCATTTTTCGAGGAATGCGACATCGTTTCGCTGCACATGCGCCTGGTCGAATCGACACGCGGCATCGTCACCGCGGGTGACCTCGGCCGGATGAAGCCCACGGCGCTCATTGTCAATACCAGCCGCGCGCCGCTAATCGAGCCCGGTGCGCTGGTAAGTGCGCTAAGGGCCGGACGCCCGGGCATGGCGGCGGTCGACGTGTACGAAGAAGAGCCGCTCACCGATATCCATCATCCGCTGCTCACGATGGATAACGTCGTATGCACCCCCCACATCGGCTACGTCACGCGCGAAGAGTACGAGATTCAGTTTGCCGACATCTTCGATCAAATCATTGCTTACGCCTCCGGCAAGCCGACCAATGTCGTGAATCCGGAGGTGCTCAAATCCATAGGCCAGCGCTCCTGACGAGCGCAGGGGCGCAGCGAGGTAAAACTCAGCAGGACAAACGCGCGATTCAGCGACCCGTGAACTTCGGTGGGCGCTTCGCGGCCCAGGCAGC
>DASZZK010000144.1:0-1818 GCA_035544975.1 Casimicrobiaceae bacterium
CGTTCGAGTTCTGGGCAAGGGCAACAAGGAGCGATTGGTCCCCATGGGTGAAGAGGCCATCGGCTGGCTCAAGCGCTATCTGACGACCGCGCGCGTCGAGCTGGCCGGTTCCGGCAAGAGCGACGCTGTGTTTCTCACCGCTCGACGCGGCCCCCTCACCCGCCAGGCTTTCTGGCAATTGATCAAGCGCTATGGAGTCAAGGCGGGCATTGCCAGCGCGACCTTGTCGCCGCATACGCTGAGGCACGCATTCGCGACGCATCTCCTCAATCACGGCGCCGACCTGCGCGTCGTTCAGCTGCTGCTGGGCCACGCGGACATCACGACGACCACCATTTATACGCACGTGGCGCGCGAACGATTGAAGCAGCTGCATCAGCGCCATCATCCCCGGGGATGACCCGCTGGAACGCGAATTCGCTGCGGCCGGCTTGGCCCGCATGCGCGTCGCCGATGAGGCTTTTCTTGCGCACGGCATCTTCTGGCCGGAGCCGCGGCCCGTCCCGGTGGTCGCGCATGCGTGAGGCGGACTGTTTGCGCGGGCGTACCTTTAGATGCACGTGCCTTAGATGCGCGTGCCGCGCTCGATCGCAACGCCGATCTGCTTGACCCCGGCGAGCGGCGCCAGCTTGGCGACTCTTACGCTCGCCCATGGAGCTCCAAACTCGCGGCTCAGAATTTCCGCGATCGCCTCGGCAAAGCGCTCGAGCAACTTGTGCGTATGGTCCGCGGCGAGGGCTTGCAGCCGCTTCACGACAGCCGAGTAATCGAGCGCATCCTCGAAACGATCGCTGGTGAATACCTGCGCCGAGGGCAGCTCGAACTCGATATTCACCAGCAGCGGCTGTGCGAGATGCTGTTCCCACTCGTAGACGCCGATACGCGTCTCGATGCGCAAGTCGTTGATGAAAATTCTGTTCATGGTCGATGAAAAACGACTGGCTAGTGAGGGAAGGAGAGATGGAACGTGGTGACAGGCGCGTTCGCGGCGCTTTGTTACAATCCACTGCGCCTGACTGCCACGCATTGTAGATGAATCCCTCGCTCGCCACCCTTGCAGTCATTGTCGCGGCGTACCTGATCGGCTCCGTTTCGTTTGCGGTGGTCGTGAGCAAGCTCTTTGCGCTGCCGGACCCGCACAGCTATGGCTCGGGAAACCCGGGCGCCACCAATGTGCTGCGCACCGGCAACAAGGCGGCCGCGCTGCTTACGCTCCTCGGCGACGGCGTCAAAGGGTTCGCCGCGGTCGTGATCGCGTATCACCTGGGCGTTCGTTGGGGTGATGCGTCGCTTGCGACTGCAGGAGGCGCGCTTGCCGTTTTTCTCGGACATCTGTACCCGATCTTCCATCGCTTCGCGGGCGGCAAAGGTGCCTCGACCGCGGCCGGCATTGCCTTCGGTCTGTCCTGGCAGCTCGGACTCGCGGTGCTTATCGTCTGGCTCGTCATCGCCCTCGCGTTTCGCATTTCTTCGCTGGCCTCGATTGTCGCTGCCATCGCCGCACCGCCGCTGGGTTTTTATTTCCTCGGCAACTGGCCGGAAGCGTGGGCGCTGATTCCGATCGCGCTGCTTCTGGTGTGGCGGCATCGGGCCAACATCCGCAAGCTGCTCGCCGGCAATGAAACAAAGATCGGCGCCTGAGTTCCGGTTTTTCGCTCGGTCTTATCGGGGGGCAGAGAGGTCGGACAGTTCCCACCGCGGCCTGACGGTAAAGGCGTAATCGTCAACGGCGTCGTGTCGCAAACGTAGCGCACCGACGAGGGCGATCATTGCGCCGTTGTCGGTGCAGAACTGCAGGTCGGGGTAGAAAACCTCGGC
>DASZZK010000145.1:0-2069 GCA_035544975.1 Casimicrobiaceae bacterium
CCCTTTTGCCTCCGCAAATGCTTGCGCATACTCGGCCGAGTCGAGGGCGGGAGGCGGAGGCGCGCGGAACTGCGTGCTGCTGGCCATCACGAAGGGCGTGACCCTATACCAGTAAGCGCCGAGGGCAATCGGGATCTTGCTCACCGGGTCCTGGCGCCATTTGCCCGGCGCGGAGCTGGTGAGAAACTCGATACCGACGCGGGGTTCTGCGTGCGCCGAGCCGTCGTTCGCGCGCAGGCTTAGGATCGCCGCGGCGGCGCGGCGCCCCGCCGCGACGCCGCGTTGCTTCGACGGCTCATCGTTGACCGCATCGAGATCGTGCGCGAGCTGGGCGTCGAAAGCCGCTTTCTGCGACGGAAACAAGGCGCTCAAGGTGTCGTGCGCCGATTGCGCAATCGCGGCTTCCATCGACGCGTTGCGCGCCGCGGCGGGAATCCCGGTATAGCTCCGATACTGGCCCGAGATCGCGTTGACCGCGTCGAAGACGGCGATATGAACGATCGCCATCGCGCGACTGGCCCGGGCAGGGCCCAGCTGCTCGCCGAAAACGCGCGGTTCTCCATCCGCCACCGGCGTGTGATCGAGGCCGCTGGCATCGATCGCAACCTCGTTCCAATGTCGGACCATCCCGCGCGGAGTCGTATCGTGTCTCGATCGCCGGCTGTCCGCGCGTTGCGCGTACGGGTTGTCGCGGAACAGAGGTCCCAACGCGTCTTGCACGCCATTGCGAAAACCTTGTACCTCCGTGTGCGCCTCCGCCCAAGCCGAGGGCGCGAGCACTACGCATAAGACGGCAAACGCAATCGAGACGATGCTGGGTACGCGATCGCGGAAGCGATGCGTACAAGGAGAAAAACGATACTGGGGAGTTCCACCAAACACGACATCTCCCTCGCTGCCCGTCAATGACATTGTCATTATTGTATAGCGCGCCGAGTTTTGCAATGGGCACCCATAGCGACGCGGCTGGCGTGAATCATTGTTTTCCAAACGGGGCGGCTGGCATCGCGGCATTATCGGATCAGCGCTAGAGGGGAATTAAAGGAGCCAGGCGCGGCTCTCGCTGTCACCGTCCCACCATCGCCAGCACATCCGCCTTGAGGAAGCGCTCGACGACCAGCATGAAGCCGATCGATGGAATCAGCAGCAGCAACGCGGTGATCGACGCGATCTGATAGTTGCCGCCCATGCTGGCGTTGAACATCAGGAGTGGCAGGGTGGTGACATCCGGTACGCCGACGAAATAGGTGCCGGTGAACTCGTCGAGGGATTCGAGGAAAACGAATATTGCGCTGGCGATCAATCCCGGCGCGGCGAGCGGAAGCGTCACCGTTCGAAAGCAGGTCCACGCCGATGCGCCGATATTGCGCGCCGCTTCCTCGAGCGAAACATCGACGGACGCGAACGCCGCCGAGGCGATCCATACCGCCAGCACCAGGCCATGCGACGCATGGACGAGCACGACGCCGAGAATCGTGCCGTTGAGACCGATCTGATAAAACACCTGCGCGATGTTCACGTACACCGGCAGATTCGGAACCGCCTGCGGCAGCAGGAACAGGAGCAGAATCGCGCTGCGCCACGGAAGCTTCAGCCGTCCCAGCGCATAGCCCGCGGGCACAGCGACCGCGAGTGAAAGCGCCACCGTCAGGAAAGCGATCCAGACGCTGGTGCCGAGCGACGCGAGCGCATTGCCGCGCGGCTGGAATACGCGATACCAGAAGGTAAGCCCGAATTCCAGCGGCAGCTTGTTGGGAAAATACCAGCGCTCGGCGAACGCCCAGAGCAGCAGGTTCAGCAGCGGTCCGAAAATCGCAAACGCGAACAAGGCCAGCGCGATCGCGCGCAGCACGCTTCGAAGCGGCGACGGAAGCGTCGGAAACTTAAGCGCCGTCATGCGCGTCTCACCTTTTCCACGGCGTGATGCAAATAGAACCATGCGCCGCCGGCCGCGAGCACCAGCGACAGCAGGCATAACGCGTTGGCCACCGCGTAATCGCCAAAGGTGTTGATGCGATAGGCGACGTCGACCGTCACCATGGTCGGCGAATTGGGATTGATCATCAACG
>DASZZK010000146.1:0-1971 GCA_035544975.1 Casimicrobiaceae bacterium
TTGTTGCCGAGCAGAAACTCGATGGCGCGATATTGCGCCGACTGGAAGCCCGACGAGCTGCCCAGCGACGACCGGAAGCCTTCGTACTCGGAAGGCGTCAGCGTTTCCAGCACCGCCCACTGCTCGAACAGCTGTTTCTGAATCAATTTTACCCGCGACAGAATCTTGAAGCAGGCGTCGAGCTGGTCGACGCGAACAAAGCGGATCGCCGCCTTGAGCTCGTGCAGCATCAGCTTCATCCACAGCTCGGACACCTGATGCTGAATGATGAACAACATTTCATCGTGTCGCGGCGATCCCTCCGCAGTTACCGAAAGCGGTGCCTGCGACGACAGCAAGGTGTCGAGATGCAGGTATCCCGCGTAGGTCAGTCTGTCGCTTAAATCGGTGACGATGCCGGGCTCGAGCGGATGCTTCGACATGGCAGGAAAAGGGATTGCGATGGCGGAGTATAGGAACGGGGTTGCGGCGTGTCCACCCGGCAGATGCGCGGCGCCGCAAGTGTGTCGGAGCCCCTCGGGCGCCCGCCCCGCCTCTGCTACCATTCCGCGCATGATGAAATGGCCTGCCTGGATGCTATGCGCGATGCATCGTCGTCCTTGCACCCTATTGCTGCTTGTCTTGTTGCTTGGCGCCTGCGGCGACAGGGCGGTGACTCGGCATGTCGCAATGCACGAGTGCCGCTTGGCCAGGCTTGCGTCGGCGGCGCAGTGCGCCACCGTCGAGGTACCCGAAGACCGGTCCAAGCCGGAAGGCCGCAAGCTTGCGCTGTCCGTCGCGGTGCTGCCCGCCAACACGCTCAGCCCCGACGCCGATCCCTTGTTCATGCTCGCCGGCGGACCCGGTCAATCGGCGGAGGCACTGGTTCCCGTGGCGGTCGCGCTTGGCGGTGTACGCCGCACCCGTGACATCGTGCTCATCGATCCGCGTGGTGCCGGCAAATCGTCGCCGCTGAAGTGCGCGGCTCTGGCGCCGCGTGACCCCTTCGAAGAGCTGATCGCTGCCGATCTGGCGGCGACCGCGGCGCAGCGATGCCTTACTGAACTAACCCAACTGCGCGAACTGCACGCTCCGGATAACGTCGACGTCTCGCGCTACATCACGCCGGAAATCGTCGCCGACGTCGACGCGGTTCGCGCGGCGCTGGGCTACGAACGCATCAATCTTTGGGGCGGCTCCTACGGCACTCGAGTCGCGCAGGAATTCGTGCGCCGTTACCCCTCGCGCGTCCGCAGCATGGTGCTCGACGGCGTCGCGCCACCGGCAATGAGAACCATGCTCGACGTCTGGCCCGCGCGCGAGGCCGCGCTCACCGAAGTTCTAGCAGCATGCAGCGAAGACTCGGTTTGCAAACGCGCGTATCCCGACCTTAATGCAACCCTGGGGCAGATCAAGATCGCGCTCGGCGCGGCGCATCGGATCACGGTCGCCGATCCGCGTACCGGTGTGCTGCGCGAGATTCCGTTGAGTTTCGATACCGTGGTTGGGGCATTGCATGGGCTCGTGTACGCGCCCGAACTGGCGAGCCTCATACCGCCGCTGCTCGGTCGCGCCCAGGCCGGCGATTTTGCGCCGCTGCTGGCCGCCGCGATGCTGCTTGCCCGCGATCTGGAACAAACCATGAATCTCGCCTTGCACTACGCGGTGACTTGCGCGGAGGACGCACCGCGCGTGACGATCAGCGACAGCTCCAGGATCCTCGCGACGCTGCGTGCGCCATCGCTGGCAACACGTAATCTCGCGGCCTGCGACGGCTGGCCGCGTCCGCCCTTGCCGGCGGACTTCTACGCGCCGCTCGCCAGCGCCGTTCCGACGCTTATCCTCTCGGGCGGTCTCGATCCGGTCACGCCACCGGCCAACGGCGAGCTCGTTTCCAAGTCGCTGTCGAATAGCCGCCATGTCATTGCGCCAGGTTACGGCCACATCGTTTCGCCGCACGCATGCGCGCCGCGTCTGATCGAAAAATTCATC
>DASZZK010000147.1:0-3282 GCA_035544975.1 Casimicrobiaceae bacterium
GGTCATCGAGGGAATCAAAACCAACATCCCGCTGCATCAGCAGTTGTTGCACGACGAGTCATTCCTTCGCGGAGGAACCACGATTCACTATCTCGAGCAGCGGATGGCCAAGCGCAAAGCAGATCGCCTCAAGTAGTGGCCGTTACGGTCCACTAAGCTGCAATGTCCTTTCTGGCGCTGGAGTTTGACGCGGACGCGGCCGACGCCGAGCGATGGGCGGACGCGCTCCTGGACGCCGGCGCGCTGGCGGTCGATACCGCGGACCCGCATGCGGGATCGGACCGGGAAATCGCGCGCTACGGCGAGCCCAACATAATCTCAACCCCCACCGCCATCGACCTCTGGCCGGTGTGCCGGCTCTCGGCGCTGTTCGCGAACGACGCCGATGCCGGTGATGCCTTGGTTCGGGTAAGCGCCGCGTTGGGCGCGGCGGTGCCCGCGCACGCCATAACCGCGATTGCCGACGACGCCTGGGTGCGCAAGACCCAGCAGCAGTTCCAGCCGATTCGCGTCGCGCCCGGCTTGTGGGTCGTACCCAGCTGGTGCGAGCCGGTCGACGCCAACGCGATCAATTTGAGGCTCGATCCCGGCCTGGCATTCGGCACCGGAAGCCATCCCACAACGCGCATGTGCCTGCGCTGGCTGGCGCTGCACCTTGCGGGTGGCGAGACGGTGCTCGATTACGGCTGCGGGTCCGGCATTCTCGCCATCGCTGCGGCGAAGCTGGGTGCTGCCGCCGTTGCCGGCACCGACGTCGATGCGCAGGCTATCGCCGCCAGTCGCGACAACGCGCATTGGAACAATGTCGCCGCAAGCTTCGATCTGCCCGAAACGTTCAAGGCGGGTACCTACGACGTCGTAGTCGCCAACATCCTGGCCAATCCGCTGCAACTGCTGGCGCCGCTGCTTGCATCGCATGTACGAATGGGCGGACACATCGTTCTGTCGGGGGTATTGGAGTCCCAGGCAGCCGCGGTGATGGCCGCCTACGAGCGATGGTTTACTATCGACGTCTGGAGCAGCGAAGAAGGATGGGTGGCGCTTACGGGCAGCCGAATAGACGACGATGGCTGAGGAAAAATTCACTCGCTGCCCCGGCTGCAACACGATCTTCCGGGTCACTCCGCCACAGCTCGCGCTGCGCGCCGGACAGGTTCGGTGCGGTCATTGTCATACCGTTTTTGATGGCGTTGCATCGCTTGTTTCGCTTGTGCCGCAACTGCGCGCGAAGCGTACGGAACCCGATTTCGACGACCCTGCGCTAGGCCCGCCAACCGTTACGCTGCGCAGCGCGCAAGCACTCGAGCCGGCGCCGGATTTCGACGAGCGCGTCGAACCGGCCATCGTCGCGCCCATTCGCAGGGAAGGCGCCGCCGACGACGCCGAAAACGACTATGCGTCGCGTTTTTCGTGGCAGGAAAAGCGCGAGCGGCGCCGCGTGCCGAGCTGGATCTTCGGCATGTCGGTACCCGTGCTGGTGCTGCTTTTCGCGGGGCAGGGCTTGTTTCATTTTCGTGACGCGATCGCCGCGCACTGGCCGAAGACCAAGCCCACGCTGATCAAATTGTGCGCGGCGGCAGGGTGCCAGGTACGCGCGCTCCAGGACGTGGCCGCGCTTTCGATCGAAGCGTCGGATCTTCAGGCGGATCCCGCGCACAAGGGCCTGCTGATCTTTTCGGCGACCATACGCAATCGCGCCCCCTATCCGCTGGCATACCCCTACATCGAGCTAACGCTGTCCGATACACAGGATCAGCCGGTGGTGCGACGTGCATTTGCGCCGGGCGAATACATCAGTGGCGCGGCCGATCCGGAAGTCGGGATCGCCGGCAACACCGAGTTGCCGGTCAAACTCTTTATCGATGCCAGCGCGACGACGCAGGCAGGCTACCAGGTGTACTTGTTCTATCCCTGAACCCAGGGCAGGCCGGCCTTGCGCCAGCCGCCGAGCTTGCCGCGCTGTCCGTGCGTATCCTTGTCGCCCTCGAAGCCTTCCAGGACGTTGAACGCCTTCGAATAGCCTGCCGCCGCGGCCATGCGAGCCGCGCCGTCGGAACGCTGTCCGCTGCGGCAAAGAAAGAACACCGGCGCGGATGTATCGGGCGCCTTGATCCGCAGCTGATCAAGAAATTCCGGGTTGCGCCTGCCGTCGGGATAGACATTCCACTCCAGAAGCGAGCTGTCCGGAACATGGCCGACGTAATCCCATTCCGGGCGGGTGCGAACGTCGATTAAACGCGCATCCGGCGCGGCCCTCAACACGGCATAGGCGTCGGTCGGCGAGACGGCACCGAAATAAGGCAGGCGGTCTTTCAGCGCGCGCTCATGCGCCGCAGCAAAGATGCCTTTGACCAGGTCTTCCATCGCCGCTTTTTCCTCGATCAACGAAGCGCTTGCCGCTTCCGATCCGGTCGCGTCCGCGCGCCTGGAACCCAGACCCGGTGCGGTATTCCCGTACATTGGGAGGCTTGAGTATAGCGCTTGTTAGACGCGATTCGGTGTCACCCGAGGGAGCTTGCTGCACCACGGCGAAGCAAGGCCGGCGGCGGCCGCTCGATTGCGGTGCAAAGCGGTGCCGCACGTCGTGCCAAAACCGCAGCCACCCCCGTGCCAGCGACGCGGGCTTATGGCATAGTTTCTGCTTTTCACTGCTCTGCAAAAACGCCCCCTTGCGCGCTGGTTTTCGTCCGTTTTTTGACTCACTTCGACGCATCAACAGGAGAAACGAATGGCTGCATCCGCCGATGTACTAAAGACGCTCAAGGACAAAGAGGTCAAGTTCGTCGACCTTCGCTTCACAGACACACGCGGCAAGGAACAACACGTCCAGGTCCCGGCGAAGCAGTTTACGCAAGACAAGTTCGACAACGGCCACGCCTTTGACGGCTCCTCGATCGCCGGCTGGAAGGGCATTGAGGATTCCGATATGGTCTTGATGCCCGATGCGGAATCGGCGCGGATCGATCCGTTCACCGACGAGACTACGCTCAACATCACCTGCGACGTGGTACAGCCGCCGGATGGCAAGGGCTACGACCGCGACCCGCGCTCGCTCGCCAAGCGCGCCGAGGCGTATCTGAAATCGACCGGCCTCGGTGACACCGCGTACTTCGGCCCCGAGCCCGAGTTTTTCATTTTCGACTCGGTGACCTGGCACGTGGATATGTCGGGCTGCTCGGTCAAGATCGAGTCCGAGGAAGCGCCATGGTCCACCGGCAAGGACTACGAAGGCGGCAACATGGCGCATCGTGCACCGGTGAAGGGCGGCTATTTTCCGGTGCC
>DASZZK010000148.1:0-14510 GCA_035544975.1 Casimicrobiaceae bacterium
TTGTTTATAGCATAAGTCGGCCGCAGGTCGTTTGCCCGGCCGGCGTCTCGTAGCATCCGCCTGTGACGACCGTGAATATTCTGCATTTGTAGTAAGCAATGTGCACGTGCCTTGCCGCCGTCAGGCGCGCAGACTTGCACCCATGAGCACGGCTGACGGGCTCAGCAGTCGGATGAAAGAAGATCATGGACAAGAACCTCGAGAAACGCACCCAGAGTCGCCCCCAAGTTGCCCCGGCATCGCTGCCGAAACTGGCGCGAGGGGTCTTGAACGTTGCCGGATCGCCCCCGGCGAGCGAGCGCCCAGGGCTCCGATTCCCTCCAACCCGCGCTGCGCGAGCCTCGCGCGGTCGCGGGGTCTTTTTGGAAGATGGCGATAAGGTCAGGGGCGGGGGACGGCCGCGCTGGATCGAGGTGCCGGTCGCGATCGTGGCGCTAGCCATTGCTGCGTTCGCTGTGACGGTATACATCGACGCTCCGTCGATTGTCGCCGGCGGGGCGTTCGGTCCCAATCAGGGCCCCGCCATGGTCGCGGCGGCGTCGGTGGCCCCGTCCTTCGTTCTGCCGGCGAAATCCCGCTAAGCCCGGTTCAAAAGGACGCGTTCGATGCCGCCGCTGTTGGCGGCATTGACATATTTGGGCAGCAATCCTGGCGGATCAAGTGACTGGTCATCTCGACCACGAGGTGACTAGTCGCCTCGTCGCGGCGTCCTATTGCCGGGGCGTGCGGATGTTGGCCGGCAGCGCCGTCTCAAAGTTGCTTCGGAATGGATTGATGTCGATGCCGCCGCGGCGCATGAAACGTGCATAGACGCTGAGCCTTTCCGGCCGGCAGCGCTCTTTGATGTCGACGAATATTCGCTCCACGCACGCTTCGTGAAACGCAGCGTGGCGACGGTATGAGACTAAATAGCGCAGCAATCCGGCGCGCTCGATGCGCGGACCGCGATAACGAATGAATACGTCGGCGTAATCCGGCTGACCGGTCACCGGGCACGTCGATCGAAACAGCGACGAGCGGAGCGATTCGTCGATAGACGCGCCGCCATGCGGCAGCAGCGCGGGATCCGGATGCGAAGCGTCGATGGTTACGTCGACGTCGTCGATGGACTCGGTTCCGGATGGAAGCCCGCGCAACGGAACCGTTGCTTCGAAGTTCGCGCCCGGCGTCATTGCTACGGCAACCTTGTCGCCGCACACGCGGCTCAAATCGGCTCCTATGCGCTCGCCAAGCTCCGCGGCGGACGCGAGAGGCTCCTGCGCAAACGACCCGAGATAAAGCTTGAGCGACTTCGATTCGACCATCGCCGGCGACTCGGCCCTGACCCGGAGTTCGCCGATCGCCAGCCGTGGTCTGCCTTGCCGATCGAGCCACGTTATTTCGTAGGCGTTCCAGACGTCCCATCCGGAGAAGGGCAGATCCCCTTCAATGCCCAGCGCCGCGCGCTGCGATTCCCGGGAAACCGCAAACAGCAGCGAGGCATCGTAGCGATCGGGATAGTCGGTCGCCTTGCCAAGAGGTGATCCGTCAAAGGTCGTCATGGGCATTCAAGGAGTTTACAAATGGACCGCGAAGGGAAGGCATAAGAGACGGATCGTGAGCGCGGTCAGGCGCGATCGAGGCGCCGATAGCTTATGGCCTCCGCGACATGACTTGCCGATAAAGCTTCCACCGCGGCAAGGTCGGCGATAGTGCGCGCAACTTTAAGGATGCGATGGTAGGCCCGCGCCGAGAGCGATAGCCGCGCGAACGCCTGCTTGAGCAGCGCCTCGCTTTCGGCCTCGAGCGAGCACCATCGCTCAAGCTCGCGGGTTTGAAGCAAGCTGTTCGACTTGCCCTGCCGCGCGCGCTGGCGCGCCGCGGCCCGCGCGACGCGCTCGCGAACGACCACCGAAGGTTCGCCGTCACCGGCGCCGCCATGCCGCGCGGGCAGGGCGTCGGCCGGCAGCGAAGGCACCTCGATCTGCAAATCGATCCTGTCCAGCAGGGGCCCGGAGATGCGCGCCCGGTAGCGTGCGATCTGATCCGGGGAGCAGCGGCATTTGCCGCTGGGATGGCCGAGGTAGCCGCAGGGGCAAGGATTCATCGCCGCAATGAACTGAAATCTTGCCGGAAACGTCGCCTGCCGCGCGGCCCGCGAGATATGAATTTTCCCCGACTCGAGCGGTTCGCGCAGCACCTCGAGCACCTTGCGGTCCCACTCGGGGAGCTCGTCGAGAAACAATACGCCTTGATGCGCGAGCGAGATTTCGCCCGGCCTCGGATCGCTTCCGCCACCGACGAGCGCCACCGCGGAGGCTGTGTGATGGGGCGCCCGATACGGACGGCGCCCCCAATCCTCGTGCCGAAACTGTCCGGTCAGCGACTTTATGGCGGCCGACTCGAGGGCTTCGTCTTCCGTCATCGGGGCCAGCAGCCCCGGAAGCCGCTGCGCGAGCATCGATTTCCCGGTTCCCGGCGGGCCTAACATCAACAGGCTGTGTCCGCCCGCAGCCGCGACCTCGAGCGCGCGCTTCGCGTGGGCCTGCCCCCGCACATCGACCAGATCGGGAGCGTCGCCGTCCGGGCAGGCCGCCGCGTGGGGTCCGCATCGCGGCAGCGTCTCGCGCCCGCAAAGATGCGCGCAGACCTCGAGCAGGCTTCTCGCCGGGTGAACAACGGCGTCGCGAACCAGCGCGGCTTCCAGAGCGCTCGACTCGGGCAACACAAAAGCGCGACCGTCGCGATGCGCTTTCAGGGTCATCGCCAGCGCACCGCGGATCGGCCGAAGATCGCCGGTCAATGCCAGCTCGCCGGCAAATTCGTAATGCTCGAACGCGTCCGCTGGAATCTGTCCGGTGGCAGCGAGAATTCCCAGCGCGATGGGCAGGTCGAAACGGCCGGATTCCTTCGGTAAATCGGCGGGCGCGAGGTTAACGGTAATCTTGCGCGCGGGGAAGTCGAAGCGCGCGTTTTGCAAGGCCGCGCGAACCCGATCGCGACTTTCCTTGACCTCGGTCTCGGGCAATCCAACCAGATTGAATGCCGGCAAGCCGCCGGCAAGATGAACTTCGACTTCGACCGGAGGCGCGTCAAATCCGGAGAGCGCGCGGCTGTGCAGGACGGCTACGGCCATGCATATGCTTTCTCGCCGCGCGCTATCGTTGAGGGCGGTCGGCGATGCGGGCCGTTACTTCGCCGCAGTCTTCGCGCGGCCTTCGAGCGACGCGAGGCGCTCCTCGAGCGCTTCGAGCTTTTCGCGGGTGCGCGCGAGCAGCGCGACCTGGATGTCGAATTCCTCGCGGCTTACGAAATCAAGGCGGTCGAGCGCGCCACGCAACAGCATGCGCACGTTCTTTTCCACGTCGCGAATCGGGCTCGAGCCCATCGCCGCCGCCACGCGCGCACTGATGTCGTCAAAAACCTTTTCGCCAATCATGAGAGAAGCCCTTTGACATTTACTCGCGACGAGTCTAGCAAAATGCGGCGCCGTGCTGCGCCGCAGCGCGGCCTAGTCCGTCGCCCGCCCCAATTGTGACCAAGGCCGCTCGGTTACGCACCATCGCAGTGCAAAATGTGGATGCGTCGCAACATTTCGGACCGCAACTCCAAGGTAAATACATGAATTATAGCCATTTAATGTCTTGGCACATGTTGTGCTGACGACCGTAAGAAAACTTCGTTCAACTAAAAAGGGACTCCATCATGCCCGATTATCTCCGCGTCGTACCCGCGCTCGCGGCTATCGCACTGAGCGTTGCCATGGCCAGCGCACATGCGCAGACCACACCTCCGCCCGGAACCGCGCCAGCAGAAGCAAAGCCCGCGGAGCCAGCTCCTCCACCCGCGATCTTTTCAATCTGGGGTTTCGACCTGACCGGCCACTTTGACATCGGCTACACGCACCTGACCGGATCGGGGAAGTTCGTAAGCGGGGCAAACGACCGTGTGTTCGACTTCAAGCACAACGAAGTCTTCTTCCACGCTCTGGATTTGCAGTTTGCCAAAACTCCCGATGACGGATGGGGCGGCTTGCTCGACGTCACCCTCGGCAAGGACGCCGACACGATCGCCGCGTACGGCACCATCAGCAAGAGCAAAGGTCCCGCGAACGGCGCCAATCATTACGTCGATCCCACGCAATTTTACGTCTACTACGGCGCGGCGCCATTCAGCATTATCGCCGGCAAGTACGTAACGAACGCGGGCGCCGAAGTGATCAAGAGTGACGGCGACGTGAACTACTCCCGATCAATTCTGTTCGGCTATGCGATCCCCTTCACGCACACCGGCGTGCGCGCGACCTACAAAGTCAACGACGCGTTGACCGTGCTCGGAGGTGTCAACGAAGGATGGGATGCCTTTGAAAGCCCGAGTCACAGCGCTACGGCAGAGCTTGGCGGAACATTCACACCGACAAAAACCGTATCGATTACAGCGTCCTACTACGGCGGCAAAGAGCTTGTCACGAACTATCCGAAGAGCTCCGCAAAGGGAACCCGCAACCTGTTCGACATCGTCGGGACTTTCAATGCCACCGATCAACTGACGTTCATCCTCAACTACGACTACGGCACCCAGGACAATGCCGCGGTCGGCGGTGGCAAGGCGAAGTGGGACGGCATTGCCGGCTATGCCAATTATCAAATCAACGATCTATGGCGGGCGTCGCTGCGCGGTGAATATTTCAACGATCACGACGGCTACCGGACCGGCGTGGTTCAGAAGTGGAAAGAGGCGACGCTAACGATCGCGTATCTGCCGGTGAAGGAGTGGGAAATTCGCGCCGAGGTGCGCGCCGACAAATCGGATCAGTCCTCATTCCTGAAGGCTGACGGGATCACACCGACGAGCACTCAAAGGTCGTTTGGACTCGAGGTCTTGTACAAGTTCTAAGAAAGCATGCGCTTACTCAAGAAGTCAGCATGAAACTGGTAACTGCAGTCATCAAGCCGTTCAAGTTGGACGAGGTCCGGGAGGCCCTTTCCGCCATCGGCGTGCAAGGCATCACCGTGACCGAAGTCAAGGGCTTCGGCCGTCAGAAGGGCCACACCGAGCTCTACCGTGGCGCCGAATACGTCGTCGACTTCCTTCCGAAGGTAAAAATCGAGGCCGCGATCAAGAGCGACATGCTCGATCGCGTCATCGAAGCAATCGAGAAGGCCGCGAACACCGGCAAGATCGGTGACGGGAAAATCTTCGTTTTCGAGCTTGAACAAGTCGTGCGCATCCGGACCGGCGAGACCGGTGCCGATGCGCTCTAAGGGGAATCCCATGAAGCAATTGTTCGCGTTGATCGCCTCGCTTGGCATCTTGATCGGCGCTCTCGGAGTATCCACGGCAGTTGTCGCGCAGGACAAAGCTGCCGATAAAGCAGCTCCTCCGGCCGCCACCGCGCCTGCACCGGCTACGGCAGCACCCGCGCCGGCGTCTACCGCTCCGGCTCCCGACGCGAAAGCGGAACCGCCAAAAGCCGATGCGGCCGCGGCTCCCGCCGCTCCGACGACGCCGCAACTTATCGCGGCCGACAAGATCAACAGCGGCGACACCGCCTGGATGTTGAGCTCCGTCGCGCTGGTGCTGCTGATGACCATTCCTGGCCTGGCGCTCTTCTACGGCGGCATGGTGCGCAAGAAGAATGTGCTCGCAACGCTGATGCAGAGCTTCGCGATCACCTGCCTGGTGACGATCCTCTGGGTCATCGCCGGGTACAGCCTAGCGTTCATGCCGGGCGGCTCATTCATCGGCAGTCTCGATCGGCTGTTCCTCAACGGCATGCTGTTTCAGAAGGATGCCGCCAAGCTCACCGTGTCGCATCTCGGCGTGACGATTCCCGAGTCGGTGTACGTCATGTTCCAGGCGACGTTTGCGATTATCACCCCGGCGCTGATCGCCGGCGCGTTTGCCGAACGTATGAAATTCTCCGCGATGTTGTGGTTCATCGGCCTGTGGTCGCTCATCGTTTACTCGCCGATCGCGCACATGATGTGGGAGCCGTCGGGCTATTTCGCGGCCATGGGCGTGCTCGACTTCGCGGGCGGCACGGTGGTGCACATCAACGCCGGTATCGCGGGCCTGGTGTGCGCGCTGGTTCTCGGCAAGCGCATCGGTTACGGCAAGGAATCGATGATGCCGCACAACCTGACGTTGACTCTGATCGGCGCATCGCTGTTGTGGGTGGGCTGGTTCGGATTCAACGCCGGCTCGGCAGTCGCAGCCGACGGCCGCGCCGGCATGGCCATGCTGGTCACGCAGCTCGCGACCGCCGTTGCGGCAATGACCTGGATGTTTGTCGAATGGATGGCGAAGGGCAAGCCGTCGGTGCTCGGCATTGCATCAGGCGCGGTGGCGGGCCTCGTCGCCATCACGCCCGCGTCGGGTTTCGTCGGCGTTACGGGAGCCTTCGCCATCGGCATCGCCGCGGGTGTGCTCTGCTTCTGGGCCTCGACATCGCTCAAGAAGATGATGGGCTACGACGATTCGCTCGATGCGTTTGGCGTGCACTGCATCGGCGGTATCACCGGCGCGATCCTGACAGGCTTTTTCAACGTCAAGGAGATCAGCGGCGCGGACGCGAGCGTGATGACGCAGCTCTACGCCGTGATCGCGACGCTCGCTTACAGCGGTATCGTCAGTTTCATACTGCTCAAGGTCATCGATATGGTTGTAGGCTTGCGCGTCTCCGAGGAAGAGGAACGCGAAGGTCTCGACGTCAGTCTTCACGGCGAGCGGGTGGAGTAGGCAACGCAACGTACGCTCGAGTTTCTCCTCAGTGGCTTTTCGGGGCGCCTCCAAGCGCCCCGTTTTTTTGGACAGCCGGCAGCGGAGCCCCGGCCCGCGGCCCTCCGCTACAATTGCTGTCCCGAAGCCGGAAACATCAGATGCTCCATCCTGCAACGGCGCCGCTTACCGGTCCTGTCGAGTGATCTCTCGCGAGTATTGCCAACTGATGGCGCGATACAACGCCTGGATGAACGAGCGGCTGTACGCCGCGTGCGCGGCATTGCCGGAAGAGGAGCGCACTTGCGACCGCGGCGCATTTTTCGGATCGATTCAGGCCACGCTGAACCATTTGCTCTGGGGAGACCGAATGTGGCTCGGACGCTTCGTCGGTCCCGCTTGCGATCATCCGGCGTTCGGCACCGACATGTTCCAGGACTTCGATGAATTGCAACGCGAGCGGCAGGACACGGACACTGCGATGCTGCAATGGGCGGGCAATGTCACGCGCGAATGGCTGGAAACGACGATCGAATACCGAAGCGTGGTCGACGACAAAGTGCGGCGCCTCCCGGCGGCCGTCGCAGCAGTGCATCTTTTCAACCACGGAACGCATCACCGCGGGCAGCTGACGACGCTGATGAAACAAGCGGGCGTCGATCCCGGCGTGACCGACTTGCCGTGGCTGCCCGGAATCGTCCGGATTATCGACTGAGTCCCTTTGCCTACTTGGCGCTTTTCGGCGCCTTGCCGAGCGGGCCGACTTTTTTTGCGCGCGGATGCGCCTCGTCGTAAACCTTCGCCAGGTGTTGGAAGTCGAGGTGCGCGTACACCTGCGTGCTGGCGATGCTCGCGTGTCCGAGCAGCTCCTGCACCGCGCGCAAGTCTCCCGAGGATTGCAGCAAATGCGACGCGAATGAGTGACGCAACATGTGCGGATGCACGTGGCGGTTCAGTCCGCGCTTGACCGCCCAGGCCGCAAGACGCTGCTGGATGGCGCGCGGTGCGAGACGGCGACCGGTGCGGCTTAAGAAAAGCGCCTCCGCGTCGCGGACCGGGAGCGAAATGCGCCTTGCGATCCACGCTTCCAGGGCGGCGCGCGCCGGTGCGCCGACCGGAACGATGCGCTCTTTCGAGCCCTTGCCCCAGACGCGAACTTCCCCCGAAACCAGATCGAGCATCGAAAGATTCATCCCCGAAAGCTCGGCGACACGCAGCCCCGAGGAATACGCGAGCTCGAGCAATGCCCGATCGCGCAAGGCAAGCGCGTCGTCGCCCTCGATCGCTACCAGTTGCACCGCTTCATCGGGCGAAAGCGCGGACGGCAGGCGCCGCTGCGACTTTGGCGCTTTGAGCCCGCTGCAAGGATCGTCCTTGAACGAATGGTCGCGATCCGTCGCAAAACGAAAAAATGTCCTCCACCCCGAGAGCACGCGAGCGAGACTTCTTCCCGAAAGTCCGCGGCCGTGCAGCGTGGCGAGAAAGCGCCGCAGATCGGCGGAGGAAAGCTCGGCGAGCGGCGATTCTCCGGCGAGCGCCTTGAGCGCCGCGATGTCGCGCAAATACGCGTCGCGCGTGTGAGCCGGCCTTGTCGCGAGATAGCGCTCGTACGCGTCGAGCAGCGTCGCGTCCACGCGCGCCGGCGTGTTCATCGAGGCCTTGGCGAAGGGCACATCGCTGCTAGGTCTGCGGCAGAAAGCGGGCGGTCGCGACGCTTGCGACCTCGGACAGCCGCGTCAGATACATCGTTCCCATCCCGACATAGAACCGCGCCGGATCGTCCGCGCCGAGGGCGAGCAATCCAAACGTCTGATGCGTGCGCAGAGGCAGAAACGCAAAGGACGTCAAGGATGGCGCGCCTTCGAACCAGTCCCGCGATTCGAAAGGCGCCTGCGCTCCGCAAAACGGCCCGTCCAGCGCGGCCGCATAATCGCGCAACTCCTGGCTGGTCGCCGCGAGCTCGGGCAGATAAGACTGTTCCGGAACCTTGCCCCACAAGCGCAGAGCGACATGCGAAACGTGGAAGTCATCCTTCAGGCTGTGATAAAGGACGCCCAGGGTCGTTTCGAGATCGGTGGCGGAAAAAAGAGCGAGCGTCGACCGGTGCAGCTTTTCGCTGATGCTGTCGTTCTCGCCTCCAAACTGTATCAACTCCCGCAGCTTGGTTTCGAGCTGGACGTTCTTTTCGCGCAAGGTAACGATCTGACGCTCGGCGATCGGGATCGCGTGACCGCCGTGCGGATGCGGAACATAGATTTCCGCGAGCAGGTCGGCGTATTCGGCAAAAAACTCCGGGTGCTGCTGGAGATAATCGGCGACGTCATTCGCGTCCATCGGTGTCCCCTTCTCTGATGCGATCATCGGTCGCTCACCTCGCTTCTCACCCAGCTCACGTATCACCCGCTACCTGCCATTCGCCCTCGAAGACGGTCGCGGCCGGCCCGGTCATGAACACCGGCGAGAGCCCGCCGTGCCATGCGATCGTCAACGCTCCGCCGCGCATCGCGATGCGCACCGGCGAATCGAGCAGTCCACGCCTGATGCCGCTTACGACCGCCGCGCATGCGCCGGTGCCGCACGCCAGCGTCTCACCCGCGCCTCGCTCCCATACCCGCAAGCGAATGTTAGCGCGATCGATGACCTGCATGTAGCCCGCGTTGACCCCGTTCGGAAAACGAGAATGACGCTCGATGCAGGGTCCCTGTGTCAAAACCGGCGCCTCGTCCACGTTGTCCACGACCTGGACCGCGTGTGGATTGCCCATGGACACAACGCTCACCGCGACAGAGTCGCTGTCGAGCTCCAGTGATTGAACGACCGCGCTGCTTCCACCCGCAAACGGAATGTCCTCGGACGCGAAACGCGGGATGCCCATGTCGACCGTGACTTGGCCGTCGTCTTCCAATCGCGGCCTGATGATGCCGCCCTTCGTCTCGACCCGGATGACGCGCTTCGCGGTCAGGCCGCGGTCGCGAACAAACTGCACAAAGCAGCGTGCACCATTGCCGCATTGCTCGACCTCACCCCCATCGGCGTTGAAAATCCGGTAGCGAAAGTCGATGTCGTCGCGGCCCGGCCTTTCGACGAGCAATATCTGGTCACAACCCACGCCGAAGTGCCGGTCGGCCAGGCGCCGCAGCTCTGTCGTGCTGAGGTCGATCTGCTGCGTAATGCCGTCGAGCACGACAAAATCGTTGCCCAAGCCCTGCATTTTGGTGAATTTCAGGCGCACGGCCGGCTCATCGGCTCGGTGCAGGCGCCGATGCTGCCGGCAGCGGGATGTCGCCGCGGCGCGCGAACGGCAGACGAATGCCGTTTTGAACGACCGCCTCGCCGTCGAGAGCGTATTGCAGCGACGACATGCGACCGCCGGCCGACAGCGCTATGACTTGCAGGACTGCGTTGACGTTGGTGCGCGTCTCGAGCTCGATCACAGCGCTGCCGCCGGCGGGTATCGTCTCGACCCGTGCCGTTGCTCCGCTCGTCAGTGCAATGTCGTTGATGCTCAAGCCGAATCGAAGCGACTGAAGCATGAGGTCCGTTGCGTTCGGATTCTCGAGGCGCAACGAGAGCGTTACCATTGCGTCCGAGCCGCGGATTCCGCCGACAGCAATGCCTTCGACGGTCACCTTGGGAGGAGCGAGGCGGGTTCCGAAGCTTGCGCATGCCGCGAGCGCGGAAAAGACGAGCGCGAATGCCGCCATTGTTACGAGCGTCGTCAGGCGGCTCGACATCCGGTCAGACATGAGCGTTGGGTTCGATGGTCGCGGCAGGTGACGGACAAGCGTTTTAGACATTCAATCGCCATTGTCGCCGGGAACGCCCGCCATTGCTTGTCCTAATAGAAGGGACCAAGTCGGATTCGTACCCGGATTTTTTACCCGGTTCCACCGTGGTCCAGCTACACAAGCTCACGTACCATCCTCTGCCCGACACGCGTAACGCACTGCCTGCACGTCGGATCGAGCGGCATTGTGGCCATCTTGCCGTAGCGGGCATTGCGAATCGAGCGGCCGGAGGGCAAGATGCCCAAAGCGCAGAACTAGCAAGCCCTGTATTTACGCGCGGCCGCCGCAATGGGCAGAACGCGCGAGAACAGTGGGATCGAATTTCCTATCTCGATGCCGCACGCAAGGGAGGCGCAGACTCATGAGAGTACGTTTCTGGGGAACGAGGGGGTCGATCGCCACTCCCGGGCCGGGCACGAACCACTTCGGCGGCAATACCTCCTGCGTCGAGCTGACCACTGCCAACGGCGACCTTCTGATTTTTGACTGTGGCACCGGCGCGCACCGGCTTGCCGCCGAGTTGATGGCCCAAGGCAAGAAAGCCATAGACTCGAACATTCTCCTCGGACATACGCACTGGGATCACATTCAAGGCTTTCCGTTCTTCACCCCGGCCTTTATCAAAGGGAACTCCGCCTCGATCTATGGTCCGGAAGGCAGCCGCGGTTCGCTGCATGAGGTCCTGGGTGGCCAGATGGAGTACTCCTACTTCCCCATCACGTTGAACCAGCTGCCGGCCGCGATCACCTACTACGACCTGACCGAGGGCATCCACACAATCGGCGGCGCGCGGGTCGCGACGCAATTTCTCAATCACCCGGTCATGACGGTGGGCTACCGAGTCGAAGCCGACGGCGTGGCGGTGGTGTACCTTCTGGACCACGAGCCGTTCTCCGATGAGCTCTGGCGCGCCGGTGCCGAGCCGGGCCGCATCGAGTCCATCCTGCACGAGGGAGACCGCCGGCACGCCCTATTCATGGCCGATGCCGATCTCGTGATCCACGACGCCCAGTACACGCCCGAGGAGTACAGCTCAAAGAAAACCTGGGGACACAGCCCGTACGACTACGTGGTGCAAATCGCCGCGGCGGCCGGCGTGAAGCGGGTCGCACTGACCCACCACGATCCGAGCCACAACGACCACTTCGTCGCGGACATCGAGCGCAAGGCCCGCGCCTTGGCCTTGCAACGCGGGACGGGACTTGATGTCTTCTGCGCGTATGAAGGCTGCGAACTCGTCCTGGAGCCGCGCTCCACCTTTAAGCCGTTTGTCACCACGGCCCCCTTCCAGGCGTCCGTCGCGCAGCGCCGCTTTCACATCCTGGTGGTTGATGACCAGCCGGACACGCTCACGATGGTCGTTCGCGTGCTGGAGGAGGAACAGTACACGGTCAGCAAGGCGACGAGCGGCCCGGAGGCGCTCCGGATGATCGACGAGCACATGCCCGACCTCGTGGTGCTGGATTACAAGATGACCGGCATGGACGGCCTGGCGGTCATGAAAACGCTCCGCGCCAAGCCCGAGACACAGGCCCTGCCTGTGCTGATGCTCACCGCTATGACCGATGAGCCCAGCACCCGCGCCGGCTTTGAAGCGGGAGTGACGGACTATGTGACAAAGCCATTTTCGATCCCGCAGCTCACCGCACGCGTCCGCGCCTGCCTCGCCAGAGCCCAGCTCCCGTAATCGTCTAGGGCCTAGTCGGAGACGATCTCGACGCGATCGAGGTACCTGGACAATTCGCCCACCCACTTGCGTGACGCGTCGGTGTCGGCGCTCTCGGCGGCTTGCTCAAGGGCGGCGCCGATGTCAGTGATGGTGTCGAATCCGTAGCTGCCCCCGGCGCCTTTCATACCGTGCCCCAGACTCTCCACGGTCTCAAAGTCTCCGCGATCCAAGGCGTCCAGCATCACGATGACATCCTGCCTGCGGTTCTGCAGAAACCCGGGGATCATGTCTGCGAATTTAGGATTCGCACGCACAAGAATCGTGTCCTTGCGGCTGTTCTCCTCTTTCGATGACGAAGGCGCGACCAAGGAATGCTCCTTGATCGCCTGCAGCAGCACCTCTTGTTTGATTGGTTTCGTCAAAAACGCAGTGCACCCCGCCGCCATGCACTTTTCCCGATCCCCCTTCAAGGCAGCGGCCGTCAGCGCGATGATCGGCGTCGGCGGACGATGGTTCGCACGTTCCCACTCTCTGATCGCCCGCGTCGCGGTCAAGCCATCCATGACGGGCATTTGCCGGTCCATGAGCACAAGGTCGTAGTGTCCGGCTGTAAATTTTTCATAGGCGACGGCCCCGTTTTCGGCGATTTCGACGCGGTACGGCGTGCCTTTCAGGTAGGCCACCGTAATCGTGCGGTTGTCGGGGGAGTCCTCCACGAGAAGAATATGCAGCGCCGGCAGCGGCGGCTCGAGACCCGTGGCGACCGGCACGGCCGCCCGCCCCGTGGCCCCCGCCCAGATCTCGAGCGGCACGGCGAAAGAAAACAGGCTGCCCTTCCCGACTCCGCTTTCGACCCAGATACGCCCGCCCATCAGCTCCACCAGGCGCTTCGAGATCGTCAGCCCCAGCCCCGAGCCCCCGTACCTGCGAGTGGTGGACGAGTCGGCTTGCGTAAATCGCTCGAACACCGCACTCAATTTATCGTCCGGGATGCCGATGCCGGTGTCCGAGATCGTGAACCGCAACGCGGTCGTGACGGAGGAGTCCGCATCCGGCGCGACTCGTAGGGCCACTTCGCCGGAGTTCGTGAACTTGATCGCGTTGCCAAGCAGATTCAGCAGCACCTGCCGCAGGCGCGTCGGGTCGCCGACCAGGTCGGTGGGCGTTTCCGGCGCGATCTCGCACACCAGGGCGAGACCTTTTTCATCGGCCCGGCCCGCCACCATCTCCGTCACTTTGTCCAGAAGATCTTTCAACGAAAACCCGGTCCGTTCCAGTTCGAGCTGCTCGGCTTCGACTTTGGAGAGATCGAGGATGTCGTTGACCAGATTCAGCAGGTTGTCGCCGGCGCGGCGAAAGATCTGCACATACTTGTCTTGCTCCGGCGAGAGAGAGGTCTTCGCGAGCAGATCCGCGATGCCGATGATCGCATTCATCGGCGTTCGGATTTCATGACTCATGCTCGCCAGAAAATCCGACTTGGTCTGGCTCGCGCTCTCGGCCGCGGCCTTGGCAAGCCGCAGCTCCGCCTCCACCCGCTTGCGCTCCGTGACGTCGCGCGCCGCGGCGAAGACGCCCTGCAACTTGCGGTCCCGGTCGTAAAAGGTGGTCGCGTTGTAGGACACCACCGTTTGCTTCCCGTCGAGAGCGCACGCCGTCAGCTCGTAATCGGTGACGTTCTTTTGGCTCAGCACGAGCTTGATCCCTGCTTCGGCCCGCTCCGGATCGGTGAAGTGGCTCTTGAACGGCGCGCCGATCAGCTCGTCGCGGGTGCAGCCGGTGAGCGCCTCCATCTGCTTGTTGACGTCCGTGATGATGCCGGAAGGATCGGTGGTCATAATCGCGTCGATGTTGGATTCGATCAGCGAGCGCGTGTAGAACTGCTGGTCGCGCAGGCGCTGATCGAGCTTCTTCCGCTCCTCTTCGACCTGCTGGCGCGCGGTGTTGTCGGTGCCGATCAGCAGATAGCCGATGATGGCGTCCCGCGCGTCGCGCAGCGCCGTGACAGACACCACCGCACCAAAGCGGCTCCCGTCCTTGCGGATGTAGGTCAGTTCATAGATGTCCTCGATCCCGCGCGAGGCCTTGAACACCAGGGCCTCGAAGCCCGGCGTGATCGGGGTTCCGAGCTCGACGCTCAGCGCTTTGGCGCGCGCGATCAGCTCCTGCGGATCGGAAATGTCGGCCGGCGTTATCTTGTTCATCACTTCGGCAGCCGTGTAGCCCAGCATCCGCTCGGCGCCGACGTTGAAGATCTGGATGACGCCCTTGGCGTCGGTGGCGATACTGGAGAAGTTGGCGCTGTTGAAAATCGCGCTCTGCAACGCTCCGGCCTTGATCAGCGCCGCTTCGGC
>DASZZK010000149.1:0-4237 GCA_035544975.1 Casimicrobiaceae bacterium
GGCATGAAATACGCGCAGCATTGGGGCGCGATTGCCGATCATTCAGGCGATTCCTACTTCGATTTTGTCTACGGCCATGACTGGCCCAACACGTTGGCGGAGCTTACCCGGTTTCGCGCATCGAAGCGCAAACCCGGAAAATACGACGCCTTGCGCGAAAGCACACGCAAAGGTCTTGCCGAAGGGCTCGACGACGGGCGGGTCAAGCGTTTTCTCGAACACGTCTGGGAAAAGGAAAAACTCTCGCTTGGCGAAAGCCACGCGATCATGAACTTGTGCATGGCGGCGACCTACGACCCCGACCGACGCGCGCCGCTCGGTTTCCGCCTGCCGTTCAATCTCGAGAGCGGAGAAATGATCGAGAAGCGCTGGCAGCGATGGCGCGAGCAGGATCCGATCAACCTGGTCGAGAAGTACAAGGCCAACCTCAAAACCTTGCGCGGCATCTACATCGATTGCGGCTGGCGCGACCAGTATCACATTCATTTCGGCACGCGAACGCTTTCCAAGCGGCTCGCGTCGGCCGGCGTCAAGCATACCTACGAGGAGTTCGACGACAACCATTCGGACGTCGACTACCGGATGAACGTGAGCCTGCCGTTCCTCTACAAGGCGCTCAAGCCCTGACCGCGGGCTCAGTCGAGCAGCGCCGGCAATGCCCGTTATCATGTCGGCCATGAATACTCCACCGGTAACCGCGCACAAGCCGGTCGACGCGCCCACCAAGCGCGGCCTCTTTCTTGGCTTCCTCATGGTCGGCCTGCAAGGCTTCGGCGGCGTGCTGCCGTTCGCACGCCGGATGCTGGTCGAGCAGCATCGGTGGCTGAGCGAGCGCGAGTTCAACGAAGTGCTGTCGCTGTCGCAATTTCTTCCCGGTCCCAACATCGTCAACGTCTCCATCATCGTCGGCAACCGCTTTCGCGGCCCGCTGGGATCGATCGCCGCGACGCTGGGCCTGATGCTGATGCCTTTCGTCATCGTGCTCGTCCTGGCGGCGCTCTACGCAAGATTCGCCGACCTGGCGCCGGTACGTGGTGCGACCAACGGGGTTTCGGCGGCCGCGACGGGACTGATCATCGCCACCGGTCTCCAGATGGCGCGCCCCCTCAAGTGCGTCCCCTGGCACATCGTCATGTGCGCGCTGACCTTCATCGCCATTGCGCTGCTGCGGCTGCCGCTGCTGTGGGTGCTGGCCGTGCTCGCGCCGGTATCGATCGCGATCGCGCGGTGGATGATGCGGCGATGATCAACTCGGTTCTCACCGAGCTGGCGTGGCAGTTCTCGCTGCTTTCGTTTCTGGCGATCGGCGGCGTCAACGCGCTGATTCCGGAGATTCACCGCCGCGTCGTCGAGATGGAGCACTGGATGACCGACGCCGACTTCGCGCAAGCCTTCGCGATCGCGCAGGCAGCGCCCGGTCCCAATATGCTCATTGTCAGCGTCATCGGATGGAAAGTCTCGGGCTTGCTCGGCGCATTGGTGGCCACGGCCGCGATCTGCGTTCCGTCGTCGGCGCTGACGTTTGCCGTCGCCCATATATGGGACCGTTTTCGAGAGGCGCCGCTGCGCGCCGCCATCCAGCACGGACTCGCGCCGGTGACGGTCGGGCTGGTACTTGCCAGCGGCTATATTCTGGCGCGGACCGTCGATCAAACGTGGGTTGCGCTCGCTATCACCGTTGCAACCGTGGCGGTGACGCTGGCCACTCGTTTGCATCCGCTGCTGCTGTTGGCGGCCGGCGCCGCGCTGGGCATCGCAGGCTTCGTTTAGCCATCCGACCGTGCCCGAACTGCCCGACGTCGTCGTCTATGTCGAGAGTCTGGAACGGCGCATCGTGGGCCAGGTCCTCGAGGAGGTTCGCCTCAACAGTCCGTTCGTTCTCCGCACGGCGGTACCGCCGCTCACCGACGTCGTCGGCAAGCGCGTCGTCGCGGTTCGGCGCATCGGCAAACGCATCGCGCTGGTTCTCGAGGACGAGCTTTTTGTGGTGCTGCATCTGATGATCGCGGGACGTCTGCGCTGGATCGAGCCCGGCGGCAGCGCCAAGACGCCCGCCACGACACTCGCGACTTTCCGCTTCGCCAACGGCACGCTGGTATTCACCGAGGCCGGGACGCGCAAGCGCGCGTCGCTTCACGTTGTCCGCGGCAAAGACGCCATCGCCGCATTCGACATGGGAGGACTCGAGGTCCTCGATGCCGACCTCGAGTCCTTCCGGGAACGGATGTTGCTCGAAAATCACACCCTCAAGCGGGCATTGACCGACCCTCATTTGTTCAGCGGCATCGGCAACGCCTATTCCGATGAGATCCTGCATCGTGCCCGCCTCTCGCCCATCGCCCACACGCACAAGCTCACCTCCGGCGAGGCGCTCCGGCTTTATGCTTCCATCCGGTCGGTATTGTCCGAGTGGACGTCGCGGCTGCGCGACGAAGCGGGAGGCCAGTTTCCAGCCAAGGTGACCGCGTTCCGCCCGCAAATGGCCGTGCACGGCCGCTTCGGCCAACCGTGCCCCGACTGCGGCGCGCCGGTGCAGCGGATTGTTCACGCGGAAAACGAAACCAACTACTGCCCGCGGTGCCAAACTGACGGGACGATCCTCGCCGACCGCTCACTGTCGCGCTTGCTCAAGTCGAGCTGGCCGCGCTCGATCGACGAGCTGGGTTAAGTTGTAAAATGCACAACATCCAAGGAGGCCCAAATGCGCTGGCAGGATTTCCGTCGTAGCGACAATGTCGAGGAAAGCACCGGCGGAGGATCGTCCGGAATCGGTGGCATGCACCTGGGTATCGGCGGTGTCATCATCGTGATCGTCATCAGCCTGTTGCTGGGCAAGAACCCGCTCGACATCCTGGCGCTTCTCACCGATAGCGGCGCACCAACGCAAACGCAAACCCAGGCGCCCACGCCTTCCGGCCCGCCTGGCACCGCCTCGCCGCGTGACGAGCAAAAGGAATTCGTTGCCCGCGTCCTGGGTGACACCGAAGATGTCTGGAGCGCAGCGTTCCAGCAAAACGGCGGACGCTACCAACCGCCAAAGCTGGATCTGTTCCGCGGCCAAGTGGGGTCGGCGTGCGGCCTCGCCAGCGCGGCAACGGGCCCGTTTTATTGCCCGGGCGACCGAAAAGTATATCTCGACCTCGAGTTTTTCCAGCAGCTGTCGAAGCGCTTCGGCGCACCGGGCGACTTCGCCCGTGCCTATGTCATCGCACATGAAGTCGGACACCACGTGCAGAATCAATTGGGATTGATGGCGCAGGTGCAGCAGAAAGCCGAGGGAGCTTCCGACAGCATGCGCAACGCGCTGTCGGTCCGGCAGGAGCTCCAGGCTGATTGCTTCGCCGGGATCTGGGGTCATTCAGCGCAACAGCGCGGCCTGATCGATGCGAAGGACGTCGAATCGGGCATTGCCGCGGCAAGTGCCGTCGGCGACGATCGCTTGCAACAGCGATCGCGCGGCTACGTCGTCCCCGAATCGTTTACGCATGGCAGCTCGGCCCAGCGTGTGCGCTGGTTCAAGGCCGGGCTCGACAGCGGTGACATGCGCCGTTGCGACACCTTCGGCGCACGCGAGCTTTGACGCGATCAACCCGGCGTTGATGCCGATCCTTGTTGCGCGGTCGGCTGCGCTCGCCGGAAGCGCGGCGTCCGCTTGGTCGCGGATCGACACTGGTGCTGGGAATACTTTGCTGTCGTCGGTGTTTGCCGCAGGGTAGGCGCGCGCGGCGCGTCGGTGGAGCAATGAACATGGCTCGATGGAGGCAATGTCTCGCCGTCGCACTCGTTGCCGGGGCAGCAGGCCTGGCAGTGGCCGCCGGTGGCGATGGCGGTAGCGGCGGTGGTGGCGGCGGCGGCGGCGCTGAGGGCAACGCCCGTCACGACGCCGCCTACGACGCCGGCGTGAAGGCGATCGAACGCCAGGATTGGAAAGGGGCGATCAGACAATTCAAGACCTCGGTCGCATGGGACCGCTTCAATGCCGACACGCACAACTGGCTGGGATACGCCTATCGCAACGCGGGTGACCTCGATCGAGCGTTCGCTGAATACGAGGAAGCGCTAAAGCTCGATCCCCAGCACAAGGGCGCGCACGAATATCTCGGCGAAGCGTACGTCATCGCCAAGAACATTCCCAAGGCCCAGGAGCATCTGGCGGCTCTGGAAAAACTGTGCGGCCGGAGCTGTCCCGAGTATCAGGACCTCGACGAAGCCATTCGCAAGGCAGCGGCGGCTGACC
>DASZZK010000150.1:0-6232 GCA_035544975.1 Casimicrobiaceae bacterium
ATGAGCATCACGCTCCCAAGCGTTGCGCCGAGAATAAGGATTCGCATGCCTATCCCTCGACCTTTTGCCGAAGGAGCCAGGCGTGATGATGGTCGCGGCTGTAGGCGCGCGGGATCTCGCCGACTGAGATCCTGTTGTGGACATGGCCCCAATGATCCGGCGCCGCATCCTTGGGATCGACGCCAAGCGCCTCGACGGCGTCGATCGCTTTCAGCACCCGTTCGACTTTCGGCCAGCTGGCGAGCCGGAGCAGGATTTCGCCGCCAGGCCGGACGCCGGGCACCGTCGAAATCGGCTCGCCAGGTTCAACCGCACGGAGGATGTCGATACGAGAGGCGATCGTTCCATGTTCATTTGCCGCCCACCTGACGAAGGCAAAGACACTGCCCGGGGAAAACGCAACCACCCGCCGGCGGCGGTCGATGATGCGCTCCTGTGTGATTTGGCCGAAACGAATCCAGCGCTCGACGCGTCCCTGCTGCCAATAGAGTTCAACCTCGGTGAAATCATCCATCGGACCCAGCTCCATGAGCTTCGAGGAAATTCGCGCGCGGATCGCGCAGCATCTCGGCGACCATCAGGGCGCGAGGCCCGTAGCGATTGAGGATGAAGCGAGGGTGGATGTCGGGGCGGAAGATCGGCGCCTTTTCAAGAAGCTTCCGTATCTCGACCGGCGCCCCTTCGCCGGAAGGCGAAGGCTGAAACGGCGTCAGCGCGACATCGGTGGCAAGCAGCGCTGAGCGCGTTTGCACGGCGAAGCGCGGTGGTCCGTCGGTGACGACGTGATCGACCGTGCAAGCGATCTCGAGAGCCTTACGACGCGGCGCGCCAAAGACGAGGCCGAGGACGCGGAAGAGTCTCGTCAAGCCGTCTTTGACTCGCTGTTCCGACCAGTCGAGCCAACAATTCTCGTTATCCCCTTTCCGGTCTGCATCGATGACAGCGACCCGTAATCGTTGGTGCGCCCATCCGCCAACGGGATCGAGGGCCAGCGCCATCTTGCCGACGTCGCTTTTCCGATTGAGGAGCGCGACGATCATGACGCGCTCCGCGGCAAGATTGCGTATTTGTCGGTTTTCTTTGAATCCGAGTCTGAGCGATCCCGGTTTCTGAGTCTTTTCTGTGGATTGGCATGGCGGGATTTCCCTTGAATCATAGACTTGGCCCTTAAATCGTGGACTGACCGCAACGTCAGGGAGTAGACTCACCTTGCACGGTGGTGAGTCGGAGGGATCGGTGAGGCGCATCCCACTCAGCAGGCGTTCACACATCACGGGCTTTCGACCTCTCGACGGAGAGGCGGTCGAGCACGAGAGCGCGCTCGAACGGGATTTCGTGATGCTGGTGACGTTCCTCGACGCTGGCGCCACGATTATCTCGCAGCCGATCACGATCGAGTTCCAGGACGGTGCGCGGTTGCGGCGGTACACGCCGGACTTCCGCGTGATCTGGACCCACAGTTCTTCAGAGCTGGTTGAGGTTAAGTACCGCGCTGACCTGCGCACCCAATGGGTGCGGCTGCGGCCGGGCTTTGTCGCGGCGCGGACCCTGGCGAAGGAAAGCGGCAGCCGCTTCCGCATCGCGACCGAACGCGGCATCCGCGGTCCGGTGCTGGCCAATGCGAGGCGATTGCTGCCGCTGCGCGGGGTTCCACTCGATCCGGCAACGTCTGAACAAGCGTTGCGAGCGGCACGATCGCTCAGAGATCCGACCTTCGGGCAGATCGTCGATGCGATGCTGTGTGACAGAGCCTCGGCGCTGGGCGCGGTTTGGCGGCTCATCGCCCACGGTGCGCTCAACATCGATCTCGCCGCGCCGATACGGCTCGATTCTCCCGTGAGGGCAGCATGACAGGCGCTGCATGCACGCCGGATCTTGCGAACGTGCCTGCTGCTGCCTGGTATGAAGCGCGCCGCCGCTTTGAAGTGATCCGTGCCCTGGCAGAGTCGCCGGAGCGATCGCGCGGCGACGCTGAAGCAGCGGCTGAGGCGCTCGGATACAGCACTACGCTCGTTTATCGGCTGCTGGCACGCTATCTCGCCGATCCGCGCGTCACCAGCCTGTTGCCGGGCCGGCGCGGCCGGCGGTACGGCCAGCTCTTGTTGCCGGTTGAGATCGATGAGGTGATTTGGACCACGATCGACGAGGTCTTCCTCAGCCGGCAACGGCCGCGCGTCAGCGATTTGGTGATCGAGGTGCAGCGACGCTGCTGGACGCTGGGCTTGCCAAAACCGAGTCGCAAGGCGATCGAGTTGCGTATCAACCAGCGAACCCCGGCCGAGGTCTTGGCGAAGCGTGCGGGCCGCAAGGCGGCGCGCGACCGCTTTGCGCCGGCGATCAGCTCGCTGACGGCGCCCTGGCCACTCGCTCTCATCCAGATCGACCACACGCTGGTGGATTTGATAGCGGTCGACAGCATCACGCGACGGCCAATCCAACGGCCGTGGCTGACCATCGCGATCGATGTTCACTCGCGATGCGTGGCCGGCTTCCATCTGGCGCTCGAGCCGCCGTCCGCGACATCGGTCGCATTGTGCATCGCCCACGCCGTTCTGCCGAAAGCGGGCTGGTTGATGGCGCGCGGCGTCGCCGGTGACTGGCCCGTCCAGGGCCTGCCGGAGCGGCTGCACCTCGACAACGCCAAGGAGTTCCATTCCGAGGCGTTGAAGCGCGGCTGCGAACAGTACGGGATCAGTGTTGACTACCGTCCAGTGCGCACACCGCACTATGGCGGCCATATCGAGCGGCTGATCGGGACGGTGATGGGTAAGGTCCATCTCCTGCCTGGCACCACCTTTTCGGACGTTCGCGCCAAGGGAGAATGGAACCCCGAGGCCACGGCGGCGATGACGTTCGACGAGATCGAATGCTGGCTCGCCCACGCGATCGTCGGCGTCTATCACCGCGACCTGCATCGCGGGATTGGTACGACGCCGCTCGCGGCCTGGGAGCGTGGAATCCTGGGCGACGGCGAGATGCCGGGACGGGGCACACCGACCGCGGTCAGTGATGCACGCCGCTTTCTGATCGACTTCCTTCCAATGGAGCGTCGGCTCGTCCGCCGCGAGGGCGTGTTTCTGCATTCGATCGGCTACTGGTCCGACGTGGTGCGCACTTGGATCGGCGAACGCGAACGCATGATCGTCCGCTATGACCCGCGTGATCTCAGCCGCATCCACCTGCTCGCGCCCGATGGGCGCTACTACGACCTCAGCTATCGCGACCTTCGCCGTCCGCCGATCAGCTTGTGGGAACATCGGCTGGCGCTGAAGCGGTTGCGCGAGGAAGGCCGTGCCGAAGTCGACGAGGAGGCAATCTTCACGGCGATTGACGCCATGCGCGGTATTGCCGAGCGCGCGAGCGTGGAAAGCAAGGTGGCGCGCCGCCAGAGGGAACGGCGACTGCGTCTCGATGGCGTAGCAGCCGAGCGGGGTCCGATCGCAACACCGCTTGAACCTGCTCCACAGATCGACCCGCTTCCTGCCGATCAGCGGTTGTTCAAGAACGTTGAGGAGTGGACATGATAGATTCGTCTTATCCGCATTTGCTCCCGCAGATACGCCCGCTGGCCGATGCGCCAGCCGAGACGCGTATCCGGCGCATCCGCACGGATCGATGGATCGGCTATGCACGGGCGGAAGCCGCCTTGGCGGCTACGGAGGACCTACTAACGTTCCCGAAACGGACGCGGATGCCGAACCTCTTGCTGGTTGGCCCCAGCAACAACGGCAAGACCATGATCGTCGAGAAGTTCAGGCGCGAACACATGCGTGGCGCCGACGCTGACATCCACGAAGGCGCACTTGCAGTGCCGGTCTTGAAGATCCAGATGCCGCCGGCGCCGGACGAGCGGCGGTTCTTCTCGGCGGTGCTGGAAGCGCTCGGCGCGCCTGATAGGAGCAACGATCGGCTGGCTGCCAAGCAGGACATGGCGATGCGAATGCTGCGCGCGACCAATGTGCGGTTGCTCGTCATCGACGAGGTGCATAACGTACTGTCGGGCTCGCGCGACCAGCAACGTCGATTCCTCAATTTGCTGCGCTGGCTCGGCAACGAGCTGCAGATCCCGCTCGTCGCAGTTGGCACATCGGAGGCACTGCGCGCCATCCAAAGCGATGACCAGCTTGCCAACCGGTTCACACCATTCAGTCTGCCGCCATGGCGCCTCGACGCCGAGTTTCTGCGCCTCCTCAACACGCTGGAGGCGATGCTTCCGCTCCGCGAGCGATCGGGCTTCGAGGAACACGCCTTTGCGCAGAAGCTCTTGAATGCGGCCGAGGGTATCCTCGGCGAGGTGGTCCACCTAGTGACGATTGCGGCGGTGGCTGCCGTAGTCGACGGTGAGGAGCGTATCCGCATCGAAAGGATTGACGACATTGGCTTCATCCCTCCAACGGAGCGCCGGCGGGTCGCCAGCTGAGATTTACGAGGTTGAGTTCTTCGACACGGAGGTGGTCGAGGCGCCACGGCTGCCGGCGCGAATAGCGCCGCTGCCGGACGAGGCGCTGGCATCGTGGCTGTTGCGGTTCGCCGATCCGTTCGGCGTCTCGCCGGAAGTCTTGCTGCTCGGCGATGCTGAGAGCGACCTCGCGGCACATCCGGAGTGGTGGCGCAAACCAGACCCGCTCCTCATCGCGGCGCTCACGCGCGGCACCGGAGTGTCGGGCGACCACATCCGATCGTTGAGCTTTGTCGATTGGCCCGATGATGGGCGTGACGACGCGCTGCCAGACCGATTCTGTCATCAGCGCTTCACGATCGAGCGACCATCGCGCCAAACGCGCCGGATCGGCGTCTGTCCCGATTGCTTCAGCGAAGACGAGACACCCTACGTCAGGCGTACATGGACCCTCGGCTGGTTGGCCGCTTGTCCAATCCATGGCGTGGTGTTGGCTCGAACCTGCCCCGAATGCGGGACGAAGCTGCGGTTGCCCGCATTGTCGTCTCGCGATCACTTCGCGCCAGGCCGTTGTCCACGCTGCGCGTTCCGGCTGGCCCGAGTTCCAACCTCTCTCGCACCGGAGATGGTGTTGCGGTTCCAGCAGCGCTTGCTCGATGGCCGCCCGGCCGGAATCGTCAATCTGCCCGAGGTCGGCGCTCTCGCTTGGCCCGTTGCCGTCGCGCTGTTCGATGTTTTGATTGGTGCTATATGGATCGATACCAAACCGGCGGCTCGCGATCAGCTCTTCGCACGGATCACTCGCGATCTGAGCGCCGAACCGTTCGGGGAGATCACCGACACCTATCAAAGCTTGGCGATCCTCGCCTGGATGTTCGACGCATGGCCCATGCGGGCACAAGCCGCCCTCGCGATCCTGCGTGCAGTGCGGCCGCGAAGACAGATGCAGCGCTGGCCGAATCTCGATGCCAAGATCCATGCCCTGGTGGAGCAACTGATGCTCGGGGCATGGCCGGACGAAAGTCCTGGACCGGAGCGCGCGTGGTGGCGAGCCTGGATCGACACCTTGCCGGAGACGGGTGACGACTTGCGCGCACAGGCAGCTCGCGAGCGATTGCCGCATCGGCGCGCCCGCCTGTTGGCAATCGCCGATGTACGCGACGGTTTGCCTGTTGAGGTGGCAGCGGAGGTCGCCGACGTCTTGCCGCGAACTCTCTATCGTTGGATCAAGCGTGGTGCGAAGGGTGGCCTGCGTGCTGCGCTCGAACGGCCCAGGTGGCAGTACCTCACGGAACCACAGGTGATGGAACTCGCCGAGTGGATCGCAGCGGCAACACCTGATGGGCCGCGCTGGCGCGCCAACCGTGTGCAAAACGAAGCGCTGCGACGGTTCGGAGTGGAGATCAGCGTTCCCGTCGCGGGACGACTGCTGCGCAAGCACGGCCCGTGGCGTCGACGCAAAGTCCTCAAGAAGAGGAGGCTCAGCGTTGCGCCAGTCTACGATTAAGGGAACGCGAGTCCACGATTTAGGGTGCCGGTCAATCATTTACCGCTCCCGGTCCGCGTTTTTGGGGAAACTGACAGTATTTATCCCCACCGCGTGAAAACGCGGGATTCGTTAGACAGATTCCGAAGGAATCTAAGTTAGATAAGTTAGAGGCTCGGCAAGCCTTTGACAGACAACATGGTTCGCCCGATTTTGGTCCCCGATAGCACGTGGATTGGGTCCTTGATGGCACGATGGACGGGGTCCCTGAAAGCACGAGATGATTCACAACTTATCCACAGAGTTATCCACAGATCGGGGTTTGCCGTTGTGGTGACGCAGCGGTG
>DASZZK010000151.1:0-4250 GCA_035544975.1 Casimicrobiaceae bacterium
GGGCCGCCTGACATCCATTCGGAGTTTCCCGAGGCGCGGCCGGCAACCCTACGTTAAACGCTCGTGACTCGCTGATCGCCGCGCAGGTCGCACTATAGCACAGATCGATCACTCATCGCGGGTTACTTCATTCGCTGCGACTCGACTGTCCGACCATAAGGTTTCATCTTCATCGTCATCGTCGTCGTCCGAACCGCCCTCGTCGTCGTCGGGATCGATGTTGCCGCCCGAGCCGGGCTTGCTCTCGTCGTCGTCATCGTCATCATCGTCATCCACCGGAGGGATGGGCTGGGGCGTGTGCTCGTCGGATAGGTGGATCGGGGCAATCATTCGCGTGGATTTCCTGTTGAGAGACGATTAAAGCACTGCGCTTGCGTCTGCGCGTATGAGCCTACACCCGTCGGGCGCATCGTGAACAGGGTAAACTTATGACAAGCGGTCGGCAGGACCCGCGCGCTAGGCGCTCGTTGCACACCGTCCACCGCTTGCTACCGAAACCGATTTGCCACCGAAATATTGCGCATGGCTGTCTCCACTAAGGCGCTGTCTGCCCTGCCGTCGGACTGGAAGTCGGCGACGCTCCTCGGCCGCGCCTGGATCCCGGGCAATCTCGCGGGTCCTTCTCCGATTACGGTTCGGCCCGACGGCACGGTCATCGACCTTGCTGCAAGCTCCCCGACCGTCAGCGTTTTTCTCGAGTGGGACGATGTCGCCGGCGCAGTACGAACCGCGGCAACGACGGCGATGAGCCGCGCGATCGGGTCGATCGAGGAGTTGCTCTCCAACAGCCGTCCCGATTTCGACGACGCCAAGCCGCGATTGCTCGCGCCGTGCGATCTGCAAGCGATCAAGGCCGCCGGCGTCACGTTTATCGCCAGCACCCTCGAGCGCGTCATCGATGAACAGGCTCGCGGAGACGCCAGCCGGGCCGAGGCGATTCGCGCGCGGCTGACGGGCATTCTCGGCGACAATCTCGCCTCGGTGCGCCCCGGGACCGAAGAAGCGGCGCGCATCAAGCAGGTACTGGTAGAGCAAGGGGCATGGTCGCAGTATCTGGAGGTTGGCATCGGGCCCGACGCCGAGATCTTCACCAAGACTCAGCCGATGGCTTCCGTCGGCCATGGCGCGCTGATCGGCGTGCATCCAAAATCGACCTGGAACAATCCGGAGCCGGAGATCGTGCTCGCCGTCGATTCGCGCGCCAGGATCAAGGGCGCGACGCTGGGCAACGATGTGAACCTGCGCGACTTCGAAGGCCGGAGCGCGCTCCTGCTCGGCAAGGCCAAGGACAATAATGCGTCGTGCGCTATCGGCCCGTTCATCCGGCTGTTCGATGACGGCTTCACGCTCGACGACGTCCGGCGCGCCGAGATCGTGCTCGACGTCCATGGCGCGGACGGCTTTCATCTGCGGGGGAAAAGCTCGATGGCGAAGATCAGCCGCGATCCCGCCGACCTGGTCGAGCAGGCGACCGGCTCGAACCACCAGTACCCGGATGGATTCATGCTGTTCCTGGGCACGATGTTCGCGCCGGTCGACGATCGCGGCGCGCCGGGCATGGGCTTCACGCACAAGCAGGATGACCGGGTCATCATCAGCGCCGCGCGGCTCGGCGCACTTGAAAACCGCGTGACAACGAGCGATCAGGCGCCGCCTTGGACGTTTGGCGCCGGCGAGCTGATGCGCAATCTGGCGGCGCGCAATCTGCTTCGCACGCATTGAGGACGAAAAGATCATGAGCGAGATTCACCGCAACTTCATCGGCGGCGATTGGGTGGCCGGGGCCGAGACCGCCAGGAACATCAATCCGTCGGATCTGAGCGACGTCGTCGGTGAATATGCCCGAGCGGACAAGGCGCAGGCCGACAGCGCGATTGCCGCCGCGCGCGCGGCATTTCCGGCGTGGTCGATGTCCTCGGTGCAGGATCGCGCGAATCTTCTCGACGCTGTAGGCAATACCATCCTCGCCCGCAAGGACGAGCTCGGGCGGCTGCTTTCGCGTGAAGAAGGCAAGACGCTGCCCGAAGGCATCGGCGAAGTCGTGCGCGCGGGACAGATCTTCAAGTTCTTCGGCGGCGAGGCGCTGCGGCTGGCAGGGGAAAAAATCCAGTCGATCCGCCCCGGCGTCGATGTCGAGGTAACGCGCGAACCCCTGGGCGTCATCGGCATCATCACCCCGTGGAATTTTCCGGTGGCGATTCCGGCGTGGAAGATCGCACCCGCGCTCTGCTACGGAAACTGCGTGGTGTTCAAGCCCGCGGAGCTGGTGCCGGGGTCGGCATGGGCTCTGTCCGAAATCATCATCAAAGCGGGCATACCGGCGGGAGTATTCAACCTTGTCATGGGGCGCGGCAGCGTCGTCGGCGAGACCATCATCAACGACCGGCGCGTCGACGCCATCAGCTTTACCGGCTCGGTGGCAACCGGCCGCGCGATCGCGGCCAAGGCGATCGCGCGCATGGCTAAGCTGCAGTTGGAAATGGGTGGAAAGAACCCGCTGGTCGTGCTTGACGACGCTGATTTGGGAGTAGCCGTCAATTGCGCGGTCAACGGCGCGTTCTTCTCAACGGGACAGCGCTGCACGGCTTCGTCGCGCCTGATCGTCGGCGCGAACATCCACGACCGTTTTGTCGCCGCGTTGAGCGAGCGCCTGGGGTCACTCAAGGTCGATAACGCGCTGACGCCGGGAACGGACATCGGACCGGTGGTCGACGAGACCCAGCTCAAGCAGAACCTGGACTACATCGGCATCGGCCAGCGCGAAGGTGCGAAGCTTGCCTACGGCGGCGAAATGCTCAAGCGCGCCAAGCAGGGCCACTATCTCGCGCCGGCGCTCTTGACCGAGGCGACCAACGCCATGCGTACCTCGCGCGAGGAAATATTCGGACCGGTAGCCAGCGTAATCCGGGTCAAGGATTACGACGAGGCACTTGCGGTAGCCAACGACACCGACTTCGGCCTCTCGGCCGGCATCGTGACCACGTCGCTCAAATATGCGTCGCACTTCAAGCGCGAAAGCCAGGCGGGCATGATCATGGTCAACCTGCCGACCGCGGGCGTCGACTATCACGTGCCCTTCGGCGGCCGCAAAGGCTCCAGCTACGGACCGCGCGAGCAGGGCCGCTATGCGCGCGAATTCTTCACCGTCGTCAAAACGGCATACACGCTGCCGTGAACCCCGGCCGCTCGAAGCGGTCCATCGGCAATGCCGGATTCCAAGAGCCAGCTTGCGGTTAGCGCCCGATCACTGAAAGAGCTCGACGCGGGTATCGTGCGCTGCCGCGGGTGTCCGCTCTGGGAACGCGCGACCCAGGCGGTCTGCGGCGAAGGCGGCGCCAAGGCGAGCGTCATGCTGGTCGGCGAGCAACCGGGCGATCAGGAAGATCTCACCGGCAAGCCTTTTGTCGGGCCCGCGGGACGGGTCCTCGACGACGCGCTGGAAAAAGCCGGCGTCGATCGCAAACAAGTCTATGTCACCAACGCGGTCAAGCATTTCAGCTGGGAGCCGCGCGGCAAGCGGCGAATGCACAAGACGCCGGCGCAGCAGGAAGTGGCCGCGTGTCTCGACTGGCTGCTCGGCGAAATCCGGCTCGTCGCTCCGCGTTTGATCGTCTGCCTGGGCGGCACCGCGGTGCGCGCGCTCCTCGGTCCGAAGGTCAAGGTGCTGGTCAATCGCGGAAAATTCTTCGACAGCGAGTGGGGACCGAAAATACTGGTGACGGTCCACCCTTCGTCCATTCTCCGCGTCCCGCCCGAGGATCGCGCTCAGGCGTTCGATTTGCTGGTGAAGGATCTCGCGCGGATCAAAGTTTTTTAGGCGTCGATTGTCCGGTCCTACACTCCTCGCAAAACTCGTCGACACTTCGCAAGCTGTCGGCGAGCACGCCGCCCGGCGCACGAAGATAGCCCGCATGGCGGACTTCCTGCGCGGGCTTGCGCCATTGGAAATCGACATTGGCGTCTCTTATCTCGCAGGCGTGACCCGGCAGGGACGAAGCGGGATCGGTTATGCGCTGATCCGCGACGCGCGGCCGGCAGCGAATGGCGAAGAGCCCGAGCTGACCCTGACGGAGGTTGACGCCACGCTGGATCAGATCGCTCGAGCCAGTGGCCGCGGGTCGGTGGCCGAACGCAGCCGCCTCTTGTCCGCGCTTTTTGCAAAAGCGACCGCACACGAGCAGGAATTCCTCATGCGACTGCTGCTCGGGGAACTGCGCCAAGGCGCGCTCAAAGGCCTGATGATCGAGGCC
>DASZZK010000152.1:0-6988 GCA_035544975.1 Casimicrobiaceae bacterium
CGGGTCGAGCGACGCCGTGGGCTCGTCGAGCAGCAATACTTCGGGGCTATTGAGCAACGCCTTGGCGAGGCTCACCCGAGTTCGTTGGCCCGCGGACAGATCGCCGTAGGGGCGCGCGAGAAGGTCGCCTAAGTCGAGCTCCACCGCGAGCTCGTCGATGCGTGCCTGCGGTCGGGGAACGCCGTAGAGGCGAGCATAGACGCGCAGGTTTTCGCAAACGGTGAGGCGCTTGGGCAAGTCGACATAAGGCGAGGTAAAATTGATCCGCGGCAACACGCGGTACGGATAACGCAGCATGTTCTCGCCGAGAATGCGAATCGAGCCTGCCGTCGGCGTGAGGACACCGAGCAGCATCGAAAGCGTGGTCGTTTTGCCCGCGCCATTACCTCCCAGCAACGCGGTGGTCGTGCCACGGTGGACGTCGAAACTGATGCCGCGCACGGCATTCACGTGTTTGAACGCTTTGCGCAGATCGCGAACCTCGACGACGGCGGACGTATGGGTGGAGAGCAATGACATGCGTGGGCAAGCGCTTCGCGCGGTTTGACGAGGGCCGAAGCGCCCCGCCGATTGTATTGCAGTTTGGTCAACGCGCAAGAGCGCGCCAAAGCCGCACGCCTCATCGAGGAGAGCGCAATGTTCAGGGTCTACGGGATGTCGGCGTCGGGCAACTGCCACAAGGTGCGCATGGCACTCGAGGCGCTGGGGCATCCCTATGAGTGGACCGAGATCGACACCGCGCGCGGCCAGACACGCACGTCCGATTTCCTGGCGATGAATGCCAACGGCAAAGTGCCGGTCCTGGAGATCCAGCCCGGCGTTTTCCTGCCCGAATCGAACGCCATTCTTTGCTATCTGGCCGACGGCACGCCGCTCTTGCCGGACGATCGGCTGCATTGTGCGCGGGTGCTGCAATGGCTGTTTTTCGAGCAATACAGCCACGAGCCCTACATTGCGGTGGCGCGCTACCTGCGCCGGTTTCATCCGGATCCCACGTCACAGCGCGCATTGGCGGAAAGCAAAAGCGACGGCGGCTACCGTGCGCTGGCGGTGATGGAGGGACATCTCGCCGGCGAAACATTCTTCGCCGCGGGCCACTACACCATTGCCGACATCGCGCTTTATGCCTACACCCACGTCGCCGGAGAGGGCGGGTTCGACCTCGCTCGCTTTCCCGCGGTCACGGCCTGGCTGGCGCGGGTCGAAGCGCAGCCTCGTTACGTGCGCATGCCGGAGTAGCTTGCAATAGGCTTTGTCAGCATTGAACGGTCTGCCGGCAGTACTGCGTCAGTTCGCGCACCACCGTCGTGTCGCCGACCGGGGCGTGCGCGCGCCCCTGTCCATATTCGAGCGCCAGCTTGAAGTCGTACTTGTTGAAGAACGCCTCGAATTGCTCGGCGCCCACGGTTCCCAGCGCAGCAAGCTCGTCGTGTTCCGCGTCGTAATCGAGAAGAATCGCCGCCAGCGGCTGCGGTGCAGGGCCGCTCAACACGCGCGCGCCCGCGGAGGGATCGTAGACGCTGTGATCGGCGCAGCAATGGATCACGTTGCCGTCCGAGGTCGGCGAGCGCTCCGGCTGGTAACGGATAAAGCTCACCTCACGCGTCGGATAGGCGAGCTTGTGGGCACAGATCGCCGAATAGGCAACGATCGAGCGCTGGCGGCCGACGCCGCCGCTCCATGCGTAAGGTGCACCGTCGGCGCGCAGTAATTTGTCGTCCCCGACCAGCGGCCGGCCGAGGTTCAGCAGGAAACATGGCGTGCCTGCGAACGGGTACTGAAAGACGTAATTGGTCTTGGCCGCCAATCCGGCAACCTTGATCGGCTCGCCGAAACGATCGATCAGACGCGAGCGCGTATAAAGTCGCGGCGTCGCGGAGATCCACTCGCCGTTCATTGCCCCGACGCCGGACGCTCCGGCGATGGCCGCGCATGCGCTCAGGAACTGTCTGCGTTGCATGATCGATCCATGAGCTTCAGTGAGAACTAAGTGAAAACTGAGCGAAAACCAACTGCAAACTAAGCTGCCGCCAGCCCGCGCAGGTGCGCGATGGCGCTCCGCCCCAGAGCTGGCAAGGCATAGCCGCCTTCGAGCGATGAGACGATGCGCCCTTGCGCATGACGCGCCGCCACGGCAACGATTTCCGATGTCACCCAGGCAAAGTCCTCGTCGGCGAGCTTCAGGTTGGCCAATGGATCCTCGCGATGCGCATCGAACCCGGCCGAGACGAACAGGATTTCCGGACGATGCGCTTCAAGAGCGGGCAGGCAACGCTCGGTGATCGCGGCGCGGAATGCGCCGCTTCCGCTGCCCGGCGACAAGGGCACGTTGTGCATGTTCGCGCCAAGAGGCTCGACACCGGAATACGGATACAGCGGGTACTGAAATGTGCCTACCATGATGACGTCGGCGTTGCCCGCGAAAATGTCCTCGGTGCCGTTGCCGTGATGAACGTCGAAGTCGATCACCGCCGCTCGCGTCAGTCCGTGTTTGGCGAGCGCGTGCGCGACACCGACGGCGATGTTGTTGAACAGACAAAAGCCCATCGCCCGCTCGCGCGTCGCGTGATGACCGGGAGGTCGAACCGCACAGAACGCGGCGCTGCATTCGCCGCTCATGACCAGGTCGGTGCCCAGCACCACCGCGCCGGCCGCGTGTCGTGCCGCCTCGAGCGAATCGGGATTCAGTGCGGTGTCGGGATCGAGATAATGAATGCCCGATCGCGGACTCGCCGCCTCGACCTCGTCGATGTAACGACCGGAGTGAACGCGCTCGAGCTGCTCCCTCGTTGCCGCAGGCGCCTCGTAATGCGCGACCACTCCGTCGAGCCCGGCGCTGATCAGGTGATCGTGGATGGCATCCAGACGTTGCGGACACTCGGGATGGTACGGACCCATATCGTGCAGGCGGCACGTGGGATGCGTGATGTACGCGATGGGCACGGTGATAGTGAAATGAGCTTGAGCTGACGGCGCGAGCGCCAACCAAGCGCGAATCCAGCATTGAAATGGCTTGGCCTTGACGTGGCAAGTGTATCCCGGCGGCCGCAAAGGTGACTAGCAGGCCTTACTTGGTATAGTGGCATCTTTCTTGCTGCTTTCATTGCCTATGACCGTTCGTCCCGCCGAGACCCTTGCCATCCCGCTGACCGACCGATTGGCGACCGTGCTGTCCGAGCTCGGCCGCATTGTGGTCGGCAAGGCGACGCCGCTCAGACTTGCGCTTGCCTGCATGTTGGCGCGCGGTCATTTGCTGATCGAGGATATTCCAGGCGTCGGCAAGTCGACCCTGGCGCAGGCGCTTGCCGGCACCCTGGGACTGCATTACGCGCGCGTTCAATTCACCAGCGACCTCTTGCCCGCGGACGTGCTCGGCGTATCGATCTTCGACCCGGATACCCACGAGTTCCGATTTCATTCCGGTCCCATCTTTCATTCCATCGTGCTGGCCGACGAAATCAATCGCGCGCCGCCCAAGACGCAAAGCGCGCTGCTCGAAGCGATGGAAGAGCGCCAGGTTTCGATCGATGGCGTGACGCGGCCGCTGCCCGAGCCGTTTTTTGTCATCGCGACGCAGAACCCCACCGAGCAGATCGGCGCGTATCCGCTGCCCGAGTCGCAGCTCGATCGATTCCTGATGTCGGTCGAGCTCGGTTATCCGGACGCGGCGGCGGAGCGCGAGCTGTTGATTTCGGGTGATCGCCGCGCACGCATCCTCGACCTCGAGCCCTGCGCCGATGCAGCCACGATGATGGCGTGGCAGCGCGAGGCGGCCGCGGTGCACGTGGCACCTGCGCTGCTCGACTACATCCAGGCCTTGCTGGCGGCATCACGCACTTCGAACGTTGCGTCGGGCGGCATTTCGGCGCCCGGAGCGCATCGTGGACTCTCGCCGCGAGCCGGTCTGTTGCTGGTTGCCGCGGCTCGCGCCTGGGCGCTGCTCGATGGGCGGCCGATGGTCTTGCCGGAAGATGTACAGGCGGTATTTCCTGCCGTCGCAGGCCATCGCCTGGCCGGCAGCACGCGCGCCGGCGCACCGCACGCTCAAGCCTTGTTGCGCGCCGTCGCGCTGCCTTAGCGGCCCGAAACCTGATCGACTTCTAACCCAAGTCGGAGGACGCGTTGACCACGCTTGGAATCGCGGGCTTGCGGACGCACGCAAGGGCGTGGACTCAGCGCGTCTGGCGCCTCGCACCCGGCGACCTGGATCGGGTTGTCCTTCGCCACAGCCGCATTTTCATACTGCCGACGCGGCGCGGCCTAGCGCTGATGGCCACGCTGGCGACGATGCTGCTGACGTCGATGAACTACGCGCTGTCGCTCGGTTTTGCGCTGACCTTCCTGGCAGGAGGCATGGTCGCAGCCGGGCTGCTGGCGACGTTTCGCAACCTGGCCGGGCTCGCTGCATCGCCACTCGGCGCGGGCGAAGCTTTCGCCGGCGGCGACCTGGAATTCACCCTTTCTCTGGCCAGCGGCTCGCGCCAGCGTATTGGCATTACCGTCGCAGGACGGCAGGGTCTGCCCAACAGCGTCGATCTTCCGCCGGGCGCGACCCGACCCGTCGCTCTTTCGATCCCGGCCCCGAAGCGCGGCCATCTGGGGCTGGGGCGGATAAGCCTATCGTCCGATTTCCCGCTCGGCATATGGCGGGCCTGGGCCTACGTCCACTTTCCGTTGACCGGAACCGTCTTCCCCGCCCCGGAAGCAGGCGCTCCACCTTTGCCTCCCGGCCGTCATGGATCCTACGTGGGTCGGTCGTCGCGGCTGGCTGACACCGAGCTTGCCGGTCTTCGCGACTATGAGCGCGGTGACGCGCTAAACCGCATTGCGTGGAAGGCCGTGGCGCGGGGTGCGGGCTGGTTCTCCAAACAGTTCGAAGGAACCGGCGGCGGCGGAATGCTGGAATTGCATTGGCTCGAATTGCCCGCGGGCGTCGACACCGAAACGCGGCTGTCGAGGTTCACCGCCTGGATTCTGGCGGCGGAGCGCGCGGCCCGTCCATTTTCGCTGCACATACCCGGTACGGTATTGCCGACGGGTCAGGGCGCGGCACATCGGCGCGCGGCGCTGACCGCATTGGCGCTGTTCCCGCCGGACGACCGATGATCGGCAAGCAAGCATCGCCTCCGCTTACGCCCGTCCAGGTCGCCTGGCTCGGCGCATTGCTGGTGTCCGCGCAGTGGCCGCTTTGGGGTCACCTCCTGATCTGGAACGCCGTTGCCGGCGCCGCGCTGGTGTTTGCGCGTGTCGCGCTGCCGCCGCAATGGCGCGCCTTGACGCGGCATCGCCGTTGGCTGCTGCCGCTGTTGGCCATCGCGGGGGCGCTGGGCATTCGCGCCGAGCTCGGCTATTTTGTGGCGCGCGATCCCTGCGTCCAATTTCTTTACCTGCTGGTCGGCATCAAGTTCATCGAGTCGCGCGACACTCGAGACGGCACGCTGCTGATCTGCCTCGCGCTCTTCCTCTCGCTGACGCAATTTTTCTATCTTCAGACCATAGGCGCGGCGCTGTCGACGGTGCCGGTCCTGCTCGCCCTCGGCGGCACACTGGCCTCGCTCCGAGGTGGAGCCCCCGCCGCAGCTTCCGACTGGCGAGCGCTGCTCAGATCGACGACGCGACTGATCCTGCAAGGCATTCCCCTTGCCGCGCTGCTATTCGTGCTTTTTCCGCGGCTCGCCGGACCGCTCTGGGGTTCACCAAGCGAAGCCGGCGCGCGCTCGGGCTTGTCCGATACCATGCGCCCGGGCTCGATCAGCGAGTTGTCGCTTTCCGACGCCGTCGCCTTTCGGGTCGATTTCAACGGCCGGCCGCCGCCCCCGGCGCTACGCTACTGGCGCGGGCCGGTGCTATCCCGTTTCGACGGTCGCGAATGGCGAGCGGTATACAAGCTTCTTCCCGGCAAATTCGTGCCGCGGCAAGTTCGCCCGATCGAATACACGGTGACGCTCGAGCCTCACGGCAAGGTGTGGTTGTTCGCGCTCGAGCATCCGTCAGCGTTGCCGCGCTCGCCAAGCAACGATCCGCTAGCGCCGGCGGGCAACGAAATCGCGTACCTGACCTACGACCAGCAGCTCGTTGCCAAGGCGGCGGTCGTGCAGGCGGTCCGCTATACCCAGCGATCGTCGCTTCGCGACTCCTATCCTGGCACCGATGACAATCCGCGCGAGAGTCTGCAGCTGCCGCGCAATAATCCGCGCACGCTCGCCTTCGCCAAGGAAATGCGTGAGAGCGTCGATTCCGACCGCGCGTACGTCAATGCCGTGCTCAACTGGTTTCACAGTGAGCCGTTCGTCTATACGTTGTCGCCGCCGCTGCTCGACCGCGATCCGGTCGATGGATTCCTGTTCGACACTCGCCGCGGATTCTGTGAGCACTATGCCGGCGCATTCACCGTCTTGCTTCGCGCCGCCGGTATACCGGCGCGGGTCGTGACCGGCTATCAGGGCGGGGAAATGAATCTCGACGGCGATTACATGATCGTGCGCCAGTCCGACGCGCACGCGTGGGCCGAGGCGCTGCTCGACGGTCAATGGCAACGCTTCGATCCCACCGCCGCGGTGGCACCGTCGCGAATCGAACGCGGCTTGGGCGCCGCACTGCCTGCAGGCGAGCAGGTACCGTATTTCGCCCGGCTGGAGATGACGTGGATCAAAAGCCTCAGGCTGAAATGGGACTCCGTCAACTACCAGTGGCAGCGCGGGGTCGTCGGCTTCAACCTCGAGCGCCAGCGCGACTTCTTGGCCTCGCTCGGATTGGAGGACGCGCGGCCATGGCAGCTGGTGGCGGTAGTTGCCGGCGCGGTGTTCATCTGGGGGGCTCTCTTACTTGGCGCGGCGCAGCTGCGCCGCTCCCGAGTCGATGCCGAAGTCGTGTTGTGGAATGCCCTCTGCCGCAGGCTCGGCCGCGCCGGTCTTGCCCGCGCGCCGGAAGAGGGACCGCTTGCCTACACCCGCCGCGCCGGTAAACGCTGGCCGCAATGGGCAAGCGT
>DASZZK010000153.1:0-2742 GCA_035544975.1 Casimicrobiaceae bacterium
TCGGTGACCGTCCGCACCTCGACAAGCTGATCGGGCCGGTCAAGGTTCAGCTCGACGCCTACATCGCCGGGCAGATCGATGAATTGCACCTGGTCGCGACGCGTTTCGAAAACACCATGAAGCAGACGCCGGTCGAGAGCCAGATACTTCCCATCGCCGACCTCGAAGGCGAGGTCGAAAAGCGGGAGTTTCCGTGGGATTACATCTATGAGCCGGACGCCAAGACGGTGCTCGAAGGATTGCTCACGCGTTACATCGAATCGATCATTTTTCAGGCCGCCAACGAGAACATCGCCTCGGAGCAGAGCGCGCGCATGGTCGCGATGAAGGCGGCGTCGGACAACGCGGGAACGATCATCGATGAGCTGCAACTGATCTACAACAAGACGCGGCAGGCGGCGATCACCAAGGAAATCTCGGAGATCGTCGCGGGGGCGGCGGCGGTATGAAAAATGATTCTTCAATCGGGGAAGGCAACATGAAAGAGGGAACCATCGTCCAATGCATCGGCGCGGTGATCGACGTGGAGTTCTCACGCGAGCATTTGCCCAAGATCTATGACGCGCTGACGCTCGAAGAGGCCGGGCTTACCCTCGAGGTCCAGCAGCAGCTCGGCGACGGCGTCGTGCGGACCATTTGCCTCGGCTCTTCCGACGGATTGCGGCGGGGCATGAAGGTGCAGAACTCCGGTGCGCCGATCATGGTCCCGGTCGGGCCAAAAACGCTGGGCCGGATCATGGATGTGCTCGGCCGCCCGATCGACGAAGCGGGTCCCGTGGGCGCCGAGAAGACCATGTCTATCCATCGCGATGCGCCGGCGTTCGAGGAGCTTTCGCCCTCGACCGAGCTGCTGGAGACGGGGATCAAGGTGATCGACCTGGTGTCCCCGTTCGCGAAGGGCGGCAAGGTGGGGCTGTTCGGCGGCGCGGGCGTGGGCAAGACCGTGAACATGCTGGAGCTCATCCGCAATATCGCCATCGAGCACAGCGGCTTTTCGGTTTTCGCCGGCGTCGGCGAGCGCACGCGCGAAGGCAACGACTTCTACCACGAGATGAAGGATTCGAACGTCCTCGACAAGGTCGCGATGGTTTACGGGCAGATGAACGAGCCGCCGGGAAACCGCCTGCGGGTGGCGCTGACCGGGCTGACCATGGCCGAATATTTTCGCGACGAGGGCCGCGACGTGCTCTTCTTCGTCGACAACATCTATCGCTACACGCTTGCCGGGACCGAAGTCTCGGCACTCTTGGGCCGCATGCCGTCGGCGGTGGGCTATCAGCCGACGCTCGCCGCGGAAATGGGCGCGCTGCAGGAGCGCATTACGTCGACCAAGACCGGCTCGATCACCTCGGTGCAGGCCATCTACGTGCCGGCCGATGACCTGACCGATCCGTCGCCGGCGACCACCTTCGGCCACCTCGACTCGACGGTGGTGCTGTCGCGCGATATCGCCTCGCTCGGCATCTATCCCGCGGTCGACCCGCTGGATTCAACGTCGCGCCAGCTTGACCCCAACGTCGTCGGCGAGGAGCACTACACGACCGCTCGACGCGTGCAGCAGACCCTGCAGCGCTACAAGGAGCTGCGCGACATCATTGCGATTCTGGGTATGGACGAGCTCTCTCCCGAGGACAAGCTTGCGGTTGCGCGGGCTCGGAAGATTCAGCGCTTTCTGTCGCAGCCGTTTTTCGTCGCCGAGGTCTTCACCGGCTCACCGGGAAAATTCGTCTCGCTCAAGGACACGATCCGCGGTTTCAAAGCCATCGTCGACGGCGAATACGATCATCTGCCGGAGCAGGCGTTTTACATGATAGGCGGCATCGAAGAGGCCGTCGAAAAAGCGAAGACACTGCAATAGCTTTTCTCTCGCCGGGGAAATCAATGGCCAATACCATTCACGTCGATGTCGTCAGCGCCGAGGAATCGATCTACTCCGGCGACGCGGAGTTCGTCGTGCTTCCCGGCGTGATGGGCGAGCTTGGTATTTATCCACGGCACACGCCGCTTATCACCCAGATTAAGCCAGGAGTTGTTCGCATCAAGGTACCCGGACAGGCGGAAGAGCAGATCGTCTACGTGCAGGGCGGATTTCTGGAAGTTCAGCCCGACGTGGTGACGGTGCTGTCGGACACCGCGATCCGCGCCCGCGATCTGGACGAGGCCAAGGCGCTCGAGGCGAAACGCCTCGCGGAAGAGGCGGTGCAAAACAGGACCTCCAAAGCGGATATCGCGATGGCCGAGGGCGAGCTTGCCGGGGCGGTGGCACAACTGGCGGCGATTCGCCGCCTGCGGGGTCGAAGCTAGCACTTACTTAGCCTGCGGGCCGCGCGGAGGCCCTTAGGCATACCCGGCCCTTGCCGTATTCGGGCGTTTTTATTGGCATCGATCGCGACTCGAGCGCATAATTGCTGCATCGCAACATAACGCGGGGCGCCAGGTGGCGAATCTCAACAAGACGATCGACCGCGCGGCGAGCATTTCGCGCGACGTGACCACGCGCCTGGAGCGGCGCATGCGCAAGGCTCTGGCGACCTATGGCCAGCGTACCGAGCAGGCACGCGCCCAACATCTGGCGCAACTCGGACACGCGCGCATGCCGTGGGATCTGTGGCGCGAAGGCGCCGAGTACGCGGTCGATTTTGCACAGCGCTCCGCACTTTTCTGGAACACGCTGCGCCAACGCGGCAACGATTACATCGAGCACGAGCGTGCCGGCAAGCCACCCTTGCTTGCATACAAATA
>DASZZK010000154.1:0-7426 GCA_035544975.1 Casimicrobiaceae bacterium
CCAGACCTGCCGGTGGCGGAACGACGGCGCCGCGCCGATGCACCCAAGCAGATTCGCCCACACGCCGTCTCCTCCGGGGATCTCGTCATGTCTGCCAAGTTGCTTTATCGCGTTCTTGTCACCGCTGCTCTCGTGCTCGGATTGATCGGCGCCAGTGACGCCCAGCAGGTCGTGCGGGTCGGATCGACGCCAACTGGCATTCCGTTCACGTTCCTCGACACCAAGACCAACCAGATCTCCGGGATCATGGTCGACATCATCAAGGAGATCGGCAAGGATCAGGGCTTCACCGCCGAGGTCAGTCCCATGACCTTCAGCACGCTGATCGCGTCGCTGCAGGCGAACAAGATCGATGTCATCGCCGCAGCGATGTACATCACCGCGCCGCGCCAGGAGATCGTCGATTTCAGCGATCCCATCTATACCTACGGTGACGGCCTGGTCGTATCGGCGAAGGACCCGAAGGACTACAAGACGCTGGAGGATCTGAAGGGCGAGGTCGTCGGTGCGCAGATCGGTACCGCTTACGTGAAGCCACTTACGGATTCGGGCCTGTTCAAGGAGATCAAGGTCTACGACTCGATCCCGGACATCATTCGCGACGTGAACATCGGCCGCATCAAGGGCGGCTTTGCCGATTACCCCATCGTCGCCTACCAGATCGCCCAGGGCGGATATCCGGAAGCCCGCGTCGCGAAAAACTACAAGTCGATGCTCGTCGGCAGCGTCGGCATCGCCGTGCGCAAGGGCGACAAGGCGATGCTCGACAAGGTCAACGCCTCGTTGCGCAAGATGAAGGCCGACGGCACGATCGACAAGATCCTCGCGAACTGGGGACTCAAGTAAGCCGGCGCGGCTGAGTACACCACGCCGACGTCTTGAGAAAGCCACGCTGCATCGTCATCGCCGGACCAAACGGTGCGGGCAAGACGACGTTTGCCGGTGAATTCCTTCCAAAAGACACCGATGTCGTTCATTTTGTTAACGCAGACCTTATCGCCGCGGGTCTTTCCGCACTGAGGCCCGAAATCGCTGCAGTGGCGGCGGGACGTGTGTTCCTCGCTGAGCTGGACCGGCTGGCGGCCGCCCGCACGAGCTTCGCCTTCGAAACAACGTTGAGCGGGATTACCCATGCAGCGCGGCTCAAGAAATGGAGGGTAACCGGTTATCGGATAGAAATCGCATATCTGAAAATCGAATCTCCGCAGCTGGCGCTGAAGCGGATTGCCGCGCGTGTCAAGCAGGGTGGACACAGTGTCGCTCGGGAAGACGTACTTAGACGATTCGGAAGGAGTTGGCTCAACTTCGAGCGTATCTATCGTTCGCTGGCTGATGCTTGGTGGGTGTATGATAATTCTGGCGTGATTCCTAAATTGCTTGAGCATGGGCCATGAAACGGAAAGCTGCTGAATCGAGTCGCCCCGATAACGATCTCACGAGAGCTGTGGGTCGCGCGCTCCGCCGCGCCGCGCGTCGTGCCAGGGAGACTGCCCGCAAGTACGGCACGCCGATCTATGTGATGAAAGACGGTAAGGTCGTCGCCATCAAGCCCTAGCGCCCCCACGGCGCGGCCAGTTGACTCGATTGACGCAGGCAAGACGCGCGCATGCGAAGCGCGCCCAAGGTCGCCATAGAGTAGTAATACCTATCATGCAGGAAACACATCCGGAGGACGGCTTCGCTTAGGTGCAACCACCTAAGGAGAAGCCGCATGGCGCGCACGTTTCATCACGGTGACAAGGCCAAGAGTCGCAAATTCGGCGATGACTGGCGATGGTTACAATCGACGCCGTCCTCGTGGACTCGCCAAATGATGACTCGGCCTCAACGGCAGAAAGTGCGGCGCCTCATCCAGCGCACGACCCGGCTTGTCGACTACGACGATGCTCCGCTATTTCCGCTGCCGAAGAAACCGCACGTTTACTATTGGTAGCGCCACCGGCTTGGCGGCGTTCACCACGGACGGATTGATTGAGCAATCCAGATATGGGTGATACCGTCGGCACTCACCAGACGCGCTCTCGCGCGTCTGCCTCTCCCAGACGGAGAGGAAATTGAGCTAGGCGGCCGTGCTCTCTCGCAACGACCTCGCGGAATACCTGCCGCTGCTGGCGAAAGGCGCGCTGGTCACGGTCGAGGTCTTTGTCTGCGCGCTGGTGGTGGCTACGCTCCTCGGGTTGGTGTGGGCACTGATGCGCGTGTCGAGGATGCGCGCGTTGTCCGGTTTCTCCAAGGTGCTGATCAACGCCGTCCGCGGCATCCCGATCCTGGTCCAGCTCTTCTACATCTACTTCGTCTTTCCGGAAATCGGCATACAACTTTCGGCGTTCGAGGCGGGCGTCATCGGCCTTGGTTTTGCTTACTCCTGTTACATGGCGGAAGTGTTTCGGGCCGGCATCGAGGCGGTCGATCCGGGACAGGTCGAAGCGGCCCAGTCGCTTGGAATGGGCCGCGCACTCATCCTCTGGCGCGTGGTATTGCCGCAGGCGTTCAAGATCTCGCTGCCGCCGTACGGCAACACCTGCATCATGCTGCTGAAGGATACGTCGCAGACCTCGATCATTACCGTGGCCGAGCTCTCGTTCCAGGGCAGGCTGATCGCGTCGTCGACGTTCAAGAACACCGAGATTTTTACGCTGGTGGCGGTGTGGTACCTCGCGATGTGCGTGCCGCTGATCCTTCTGGTCGGACGGCTCGAAAAGAAGTTCGGGCGCAAATGATCGCGATCCACGGCGTGCGCAAGTCGTTCGGGAGCAACCTCGTACTGGACGGGATCTCGCTCGAGGTGAGCCAGGGCGAAGTGGTCTGCGTGATCGGGCCGTCCGGTTCCGGCAAGTCGACGCTGCTGCGCTGCGTGAACGGTCTCGAATCCTACGACGCCGGCGAAATCACCGTGGAGGGCCAGCGCGTGGATCGCGACGCACGCGACATCGTCGCGATCCGTGAAAAGGTTGCGATGGTGTTTCAGCGATTCAATCTTTTTCCGCATCGCACGGCACTCGAGAACGTGATCGAGGGTCCGGTTTACGTAAAACGCGAGCCTCGTGCCGAGGCGAGCGAGCGCGCGCGCGCACTGCTAGCGCGAGTCGGCCTTGCCGGCAAGGAAGACGACTATCCACACCGGCTTTCCGGTGGCCAGCAGCAGCGCGTGGCGATCGCGCGGGCGCTGGCGATGCGTCCCCAGGCAATCCTCTTCGACGAACCCACGTCGGGGCTCGACCCCGAGTTGGTCGGCGAAGTGCTCGCCGTCATGCGCGTTCTCGCGAACGATGGCATGACGATGATCGTGGTCACCCACGAGATGGGTTTCGCACGCGAAGTGGCGGACCGAGTGATTTTCATCGACGGCGGCAAGATCGTCGAGCAGGGCATTGCGCGCGACGTGCTGAGCGCGCCGCAGCAGGAACGGACGCAGGACTTCCTGCGCCGCGTGACGCATCCCATCTGATTACTGAGCATTTCACAAATGAGTATGAAAATGTGTCGCTAACTCGTCATTCCCGCGAAAGCGGGAATCCATTGTGCGTGTACACAAAGTCAAAATGGGTCCCCACTTTCGCGGGGATGACGGTCTGTTGTCGATCAGCGTGTTAACGCTCGATAGATAGTGCGGCATGGCCAATTCACTCCCACTGCCGCCCTCCCTGTGGGTCGCGACCGCGCGCGCGGCTCCGGCGACGCCGCCGCTCGATGCGTCGCGCCGGGCCGATGTGGCCATCGTCGGCGCCGGGTATTCGGGACTTGCCGCGGCATTGCAGCTCGCGGAGGCAGGTGTCTCGGTGGTCGTGCTCGAGACCGGTGAGCCCGGCTGGGGCGCATCCGGTCGTAATGGCGGCCAGGTCATTCCCGGCCTCAAATTCGATCCCGACGAATTGGTTGCGATGTTCGGCCCGAAGGCGGGCGAGCACCTGGTAGACGTCGCCGGCGGCGCGGCGGACACCGTATTCGATCTGATCGCGCGCCACGGGATCGACTGCGAAGCGCGGCGGTGCGGCTGGATCCAGCCGGCTTTCGCAGCCGCTGACCTCGGCCTGATCGCTCGCCGAGCCGAGCAATGGCAGCGGCGCGGCGCGCCCGTTGCAATTCTCGACCGCGACACCGCGTGCCGGCTCATTGGAAGCCCGATCTACCACGGAGGCTGGATCGACCGCCGTGCCGGTTCCTTGCAGCCGCTAAGTTACTGTCGCGGACTCGCCCGAGCTGCGCAGAAAGCAGGCGCGCTCGTGTGCGGCGGGTCGCGCGTCAGCGCTCTCGCCCGCGATGGCGCTCGCTGGAAGGTGACGACCGCGCACGGGCCGACGGTGTCGGCCGAGCGCGTGCTGCTCGCGACGAACGGCTACACCGATGCGCTGTGGCCGCGCTTGCGCCAGACCGTGATTGCGGCGAACAGCTTCCAGGTCGCTACCAGGCGGCTGCCGGACAACCTGCGTGAAACTATCCTGCCTGAGGGGCACGTCGCATCGGATACACGCAAGCTCCTGCTCTACTATCGCTGCGACCACCACGGCCGCTTGATTATGGGCGGCCGCGGGCCGTTTCGCGAGCCCGCGGGGCCACCCGATTACCATCATCTGGAACGGGTGATCGGCTTGTTGTTTCCACAGCTCGAGGGCACGCGTTGCGAGTTCTATTGGGCGGGCCGCGTCGCCCTCACGCGCGATCATCTGCCACACGTGCATCAGCCCGCTCCGGGGCTTACTGTATTTCTCGGCTACAACGGGCGCGGCGTGGCGATGGCGACGACGCTCGGCACCTTGGTGGCCAAGAATCTAATCGCGCCGGCGGACAATCCACTACCGCTCCCCATCACCGGCATCCGCCCGATCCCATTGCATTCGTTGCATCGAATTTATGCGACCGCCATCCTGCAGATGTATCGCATCGGCGACTACCTGGCGCATTGAGCAAGTGCCGGCCACCGAGATGTTGGCGCTCGTCAATTATTTTTTGTCATGGCGGGGCCCCACCTACCGAGGAACGGCATCCGAAGCCGAAAAAACGTAGATCGAGCTAGTTGATGCGATGGAATACGACAATCCACGAGCCATGGAATCGTGGTGGGCCTGGAGTATCATGGAATGAGCATAACTGTGCGGAGATACTTCATGTCGAGCCCACTCGAAGAACTTGAAGCGGAAGCGCTTAAACTAACCGCCGAAGAGCGCGCACATCTCGCGGATCGGCTGCTCGCTAGCTTGAGCGAGGACGCCGACATTGAAGAAGCTTGGGCAATCGAGGTTGAACGCCGGGTCGCTGACATCGAAAGCGGTCGTACTCACCTTGTACCTGCCGCTGAAGCCATCGCACGGGCGCGCGCCGCGCTGAAGTGATTGTCTCTATCTCGCCAGAGGCGGAGCGTGAGCTTATCGATGGAGCACTTTTCTACGCCGAACAAGCGAAAACTGAATTGGGGCTCGCGTTCATAGTCGAATTTGAGCGCGCCCTGGAGATCCTGCGCGAGCACCCAAACCTCGGAGCGCCTTGGCGCGCCAAGACGCGCCGCTTCCCCCTTCGGCGTTTTCCCTATAGCGTTCTGTATGTTGTCGAGGGCTTGGAGTTGCGAGTCATTGCGCTCGCACACCAACGCCGCCGGCCTGGCTACTGGTCGAGCCGCAGATAGCCGTCTGTTGAAGACTTGGGCGCTGCCACGCGCAGTCTTGGCGGGCGTCGTCACTCCACCGTGGCGCCGGATGAGATCACCACCTTGGCCCACTTCTCCGTTTCGGCCGCGATGACTTTTCCGAAATCCTCCGGTGTTCCGGACAGGGGCTTGCCGCCCAGCTCGGCCAATCGCGCGCGCATCGCCGGATCGGCCAGCGCGCGGTTCACTTCTGCGTTGATCTTGTCGATGATCTCGCGCGGCGTGCCCTTGGGCATTCCAATGCCGAACCAGGCAGTCGCCTCATAGCCGGGGACCGTATCGCCGACGGTGGGCAATTCGGGCATCGAAGGCTCGCGCTCCGCCGATGTGACGGCGAGCGCGCGAATCCTGCCGCCTTTGATATGGCCGGCGGATGAGGGCAGGTTGTCGAAGAGCACGTGCACCTGTCCGGAGATGAGATCGGCGAGCGCGGGGCCGGCGCCCTTGTAGGGAACGTGCAGCATCTGGCAGCCGGTCATGGATTTGAAAAGCTCGCCGGAAAGGTGCACGGAAGTGCCGCTGCCCGAGGAAGCCATGTTGATCTTCCCCGGATTCGCCTTGCAGTAGGCGATGAATTCCGCGACGGTCTTCGCCGGAAAGGAGCTCGTCACCTCCATCACGTTCGGCGTGCGCACGAGGCCCGCGACCGGCGCGATATCGCGGATGAAATTGTAGCGAAGGTCCTTGTAGAGGGTCGCGTTGATGCCGTTCGCCGGATTGACGAGCAGCATCGTGTAGCCATCGGGCGGCGCTGTCACGACCGCCTCGACGCCGATATTGTTGCCTCCGCCCGGCTTGTTTTCGATCACGAACGCCTGGCCCATCTTCTCGGAGAGCCACTGCGCGATGATGCGCGCCAGGACATCGGTGGTGCCGCCCGGCGGATACGGCACGACCCATTTCACCGGACGCACCGGATAGTCGGCAGCGAATGCGGGGCCAGCGCCGGCAATCGCGGCGACCAGCAAAACAGCGAGGATGCGGAAAAATCGGATCACTGTTCCTCCTATTGAATCAGCGGTGCACAGCATTCTAATCCCAGTGTGCAGCCCACGCTTTCGTCGCAATATCGTCATTCCCGCGCAACCACAACTTCGTCATTCCCGCGAAAGCGGGAATCCAGTGTCTTTTTTGACGAACGCCGCTGGGTTCCCGCTTTCGCGGGGAAGACAGGTCCTAACGTTTGGACCCGCCCCATCACTCCGCCGCCTAGATCGGCAGGAACACCGCCGTGGCGAGGGTCTGGACCACCCGCCGTATGATCCGGTTCGTTCGCTGCGCAGCGATCTGCGCCATCACGTCCTGGTAGGCGATCATCTTGCCGAACTCGCGCTCGAAGGAAAGATTGCGCGCGTCGCCTGCGATCTCGTTCGATAGCAGCAACGGCTCACCACGCGGGTCACGGGCGTTCGCGAGCTTCCAGGCCGCGATTTCGATGTTCCGCGCCGAGTTGTAGAGCTTCTGCGGATCGAAGCTGTTGGTGAGGTAGAACTCCGTCTTCTCGTTGTACGCGAGGAAGATCATGCTTGCGAGGCCGACCCCGAATGCGAAGACCCGGTCACCAGGATACTCGGGCTTGAGCGCGAGCACGATGGCGTCGGCACCGCGCGCATGGCCGAGCTCGGCGAAGCGGAATCCGGACCGCGCGTCGAAGGCCCGCGCCAATGCCGCGTCCATGCTCGAATCATTGCCTTTGCGCCATTCGCGCGGGTTGCGCCGATAGAGCTTTTCCATCAGAAGGCGGGCCGAGGCGAGAGATTCCTTCGAGTGCACCTCGGCGACGAT
>DASZZK010000155.1:0-6460 GCA_035544975.1 Casimicrobiaceae bacterium
CTCCCTCCTTGGCGAATTTGATCGCGGTCGCACGTCCGATGCCCTGACCGGCGCCGGTAATGATCGAAACCTTGCCTTTAAGGCGCATTTTTGTTCCGCATTTTGTCGCTGTCCCCCCATGCCCCGCAGGGTCGACCGCCCTGTTGCACCGCGGCGAGTCTACGCGCCTTCGCTGCGACGCACAATATGAAGGCAGGGTGACAGACGTCCACCTCGAGTAGACCAATTGAAACGAATCAATGTCTTGAATCAGTACCTTGCGTTGCGTCGCCTTCGCGCGGCGTCACCAGCCCCACAGCGAAGCTTGCCGCAAATTGGTGCCACAGCACGCGCCGATCACAAGGGCTCCCACTGCTCAAGCACCAGCTGCAGTGAGACCTGCCCCTGATAGCGATGGACATCGGGCCAGTACGCGGCCCGGATACGTCGGGGGAGGGGATCGGTTCGGTTGAACAGTATTCCTTCGAAGTCCTTGTTACCCATAGTAAGCGCTAACCTTAAGTGCTTGCCTCCCACGGGGCGCTGCGCCGCCACCTTGAATTCATTATCGAAGCTGGGTCGCGGAAATCCCTGGCCCCATACGTTCGTCGAAAAATCCTGCGCCAGATCGAGAGTGAGCTCGTCCACCGACAGGTCGCCGTCGGTTTCGATTCGACGTTCCAATTGAGCCGCGGTCAGCCATTCGCGCGCGACCCGTTCGAACTCCACGGTGAAGCGCGCCAGTTCCGATTCCGGAAGCGACAGTCCGGCGGCAAAAGCATGACCGCCGAAGCGGGTGATCATCCCCGGCGCTCGCTTGGCCACCAGATCCAGTGCATCGCGCAAGTGAAACCCGGCGATGGCGCGTCCGGAACCGCGAAGCTCGCCGTTTGCGGCCTGTGCGAACACGATCGTCGGACGGTGATAGCGATCCTTGAGCCGCGACGCAACGACGCCGACCACGCCTTGATGCCATTCCTGCCGGTAAAGGCAGACCGTGCACGCCTCGACCTCGACCGGTGTGTCGAGCGCGGCGAGCGCTTCATCCTGCATGGCGGCCTCGATGTCACGCCGCTCCCGATTCAGGCGATCGAGCTCCGAGGCCAGGCGCTGCGCGGTTGCGGGGTCGTCGGTCACCAGGCAGGCAATGCCGATCGACATGTCGGCGAGCCGGCCGGCGGCATTGATGCGCGGGCCCGCGACAAAACCGAGGTCATACGTCGTCGCGCATCGCGGATCGCGGCCGCCCAGGGCGAACAGCGCAGCTACGCCGGGCTGCATGCGTCCGGCGCGAATGCGTCGCAGGCCCTGCTCGACCAGAATGCGGTTGACGCGATCCAGCCGGACGACGTCCGCGACGGTGCCCAGCGCCACCAGGTCGAGCAGCGTGGCAAGGTTCGGCGGGGCCATGCTCGTGAAGCGCCCTAGGCGGCGCATCGTGGCGCGCAAGGCGATCAGCAGATAGAACATCACGGCGACCCCCGCCAGATGTTTGCTTGGGAACTCGCACCCCGGCTGATTCGGGTTCACGATCCAGGAGGTCTCAGGCAGCTGATCGCCGGGCAGATGATGGTCGGTGATCAGCACATCGATGCCGCGCGCGTGCGCGGCGGCAACGCCCTCGACGCTGGCGATGCCGTTGTCGACGGTGATGATCAGCGCCGGCTGCCGCTCGGCGGCGAGTGCGACGATTTCCGGCGTGAGGCCATAGCCGAATTCGAACCGGTTCGGCACCAGGTAGTCGACCACGCCGCCCATTGCCGTCAGCCCGCGCATGCCGACCGCGCATGCGGTCGCGCCATCGGCGTCGTAATCGGCGACGATCAGCATCCGCTCCCCGCGCACGATCGCATCGGCGAGGCGTGCTGCCGCATTGTCGATGCCCCTCAAGGCAGTCCACGACGGCAGCCCGGAAAAGCTGCAATCGAGCTCTGCCGCAGAACTGACACCGCGCGCGGCAAAGACTCGCGCAAGAACTGCGGATATGCCTTCAGCGCGTAGCGCGGCCTCGCTTTCGGGCACGCTGCGACGGTATATGTTCATGCAATGCTTTGCAGCGCGCGAGGCAGCATTAGGTGTCAGCTTGCACCGCGAGCAGCGCCGACAAATTCGGCGGCGTTAACCAGTGGCGCCGAAGCCGCTTGATCGTACCGCTGGCGCGAGGCGTGAAAGAAAGCGCAGCGCCGGATCCGGCGACTACCAGCGTCACGTCGAGCTCCTGCTTGTCGAGCGCTCGTTCCATCGGTGCGGCCCAGTCGGAATCGAACGCGGTGAGCTGTTCTTGCAGGTCGGGCGCCTTAAGGTCGTCGAGCCAGACCAGCGCCGATGCCGCCGGCGACGCCGCGCGGAACGCTGCGAAAGAGCCGGGCGCTTTGGCCGCGCCCCTGCCGACGGCGCGGGCGAGGTCACGAAGCAACGCTGCCTGCGTGAACACGGCTGCGGCGGGTGCGGCAGGGTCACCTGCGCGCAGCGTGCCGCCGCCCCACATCCAGACATAGTTGACGGGCGACCGGCCGCTACTCTCCCGCGCATGATTTACCGGATGCTCGAACAGCAGCATCTGCATTTCGCTTTGCCATCGGCGCCAGCGTGGCGCGTCGGCACCCCGAGGCAGGTGTTCGATAAGCGGCTTGCGAAGCGCTGCACCCGGCGGGGAGGTCTCGAGCCGCTGGGGCTGCGCGAGCGTGACCCACCAGCGTCCGGCACCGCGCTCAACGAACTCCAGTCCGTCCGGCGCAAAGTGTGCGCGCAAGCTAGACAGCAGCGCGGCGCTTTCGTCCGTATCCAGATCGATGACGATACAGGCAAGGCGCACTTCATCGCGGCCGACCTCGAGCGTCACCGGCTCGGCGCACAACCAATAGCGACTGCCGGGATCGGTGCCCGCGGCCCGCGCCAGCCAAGGCGCGACGGGCCAGTCGCTTTGTTTCGCGATGCCGACACCAGCGCAGGCAATGGCAAGCGGCCCGTCGGGTTCGATTACGGGCGGCGGGGCAGTCGACAGCAGGCGCGCGAGCGCCGGGGCGTCAGCGGCGTCAAGCGCGGCCGGCGCAGCTTCGAGCATATTGGGAAGAACCAGCGTAAGTTGCATCGATGGCACAGCTACCGAGCGTCACGCACTCTAGCATGCGCTAGAGCACGCACGCCGCTTGTGGCACACTGGCGCGCCGCCAATCCGAGATCTCGTTGACGCCCTACGAAATATTTGTTGGCCTGCGCTATACCCGGGCCCGCCGCGGCTCGGGCCGCAATGGTTTTGTATCGTTCATCGCGTTCACCTCTATGGCCGGCATTGCGCTTGGCGTCGCGGCGCTGATCGTCGTGCTGTCGGTCATGAACGGATTCCAGGATGAGCTGCGCAATCGCATTCTTGCGGTCGCTTCGCACATCGAGATCCGTGCGCTGAGCGGCAATATGGAGAATTGGCAGGCCGTCGCCCGCGTCGCGAAGGCCAACCCGCGAGTGAAGGCCGAGGCACCCTACGTGCTCGGCCAGGCGATGTTGTCGGCGGGGGAGACCAATCGCGGAGCGCTGATCCGCGGCGTCGATCCGGCGCTCGAAGACACCGTCGCCGACATCGGAGCGCACATGCGCACCGGCTCGCTGTCGGCGCTCAAAGCCGGCGAGTTCGGCATCGTGCTCGGCGCGGAGCTTGCGCGAGCGCTGGGCGTGCGCACCGGCGATTCGGTGGTCGTCATCATTCCGCAGGGCATGGTGACGCCCGCGGGCGCGCTGCCGCGGGTCAAGAGCTTCCGCATCGTGGGCGTGTTCGAGGTCGGCATGTTCGAATTCGACAACGGGCTCGCCCTGATCCACCTCGCGGACGCGCAAAAACTTTATCGCATGGGCAACGCGGTCAGCGGTGTTCGGCTCAAGCTCGACGACCTTTTCTCCGCGCCGACGGTCGCACGCGAATTGATGTCCACGGTTCCGATCGATGCCGAGGTCCGCGACTGGACGCTCAATCACGCGAATTTTTTCCGCGCGGTGGCCATCGAGAAGCGCGTCATGTTCATCATCCTGACGTTGATCGTGGCCGTGGCGGCGTTCAATATCGTCTCGGCCCAGGTGATGGTGGTAACCGACAAGCAGGCCGACATCGCGATCCTGCGCACGCTGGGCGCGTCGCCGCGAAGCATCCTCACCATCTTCATCATCCAGGGAGCTTTGATCGGAATCGCCGGCACGCTGATCGGCATCGCGGGGGGCGTCGCGCTGGCGCTCAACATCGGAACCGTCGTGCCGGCCATCGAGCGCGCGTTCGGCTTTCAGTTTCTGGACAAGAGCGTCTATTACATCAGCGAGCTGCCGTCCGATCTGCAGCGCGGCGACATCACGCTGATTGCGCTGATCGCGCTTTCGCTCGCGCTGCTGGCGACGCTGTACCCGAGCTGGCGCGCCGCGAAAGTCAACCCGGCGGAGGCGTTGCGCTATGAATAGCGCAGCCACACCCGTGCTCGAGTGCCATGCGCTGAGGAAAACGTATCGGGGCGGGCCGCTCGACGTGCCGGTGCTCCTCGGCATCGACCTCGCGGTCGAGCGCGGCGAACGGGTCGCGATCGTCGGCGCGTCGGGATCGGGCAAGAGCACGCTTTTGCACCTGTTGGGCGGGCTCGACGCGCCGACCGGAGGAGAGGTGCGCGTCCAGGGCGCGCCGATGGCGAGTCTCTCCGAATCCGAGCGGGGCCGCGTCCGCAATCGCGCGCTGGGCTTCATGTATCAGTTCCATCACCTGCTGCCAGAGTTCTCGGCGCTGGAAAATGTCGCCATGCCGCTCTACATTCGACGCGAAGACAAGCGCCGCGCGAATGCCGACGCCGCCGCGATGCTGGAGCGGGTGGGGCTTTCGCCGCGCGCCCTGCACCGCCCGGGCGAGCTCTCCGGAGGCGAGCGCCAGCGCGTCGCCCTGGCCCGCGCACTGGTCACCGCGCCGGCCTGCGTGCTGGCCGACGAGCCCACGGGCAATCTCGATCGTCGTACGGCGGGGCAAGTCTTCGATCTGATGCTCGAGCTCAACCGCAGCGTCGGCACCAGCCTCGTCATCGTCACCCACGATGCCGATCTTGCGGCGCGCACCGACCGAATCTTGCACCTGGTCGACGGCGTACTCAGGTAGACGCGAGCAGGGCGGACCTAAAGGACCAGCGCCGGCTCATCCATGGCCGCGACCTGCTCGCGCAATTCGAGAATACGATCCTGCCAGTAACGCTGGGTGTTGAACCACGGGAACGCCGCGGGAAACGCGGGGTCGTCCCAGCGCCGCGCCAGCCACGCCGAGTAATGAATCAGCCGCAGCGTACGTAAGGCCTCGATGAGCCACAGTTCACGGTCGTCGAAGTCCTGAAAGTCTTCGTAACCGCTGACGAGTGTCCGCAGCTGCCGCTGCATGTCGCCGCGATTCCCCGAAAGCAGCATCCACAAATCCTGAATGGCAGGCCCCATCCGCGCATCGTCGAAATCGACGAAATGCGGGCCGGCGTCGTTCCAGAGAACGTTGCCGGCGTGACAATCGCCGTGAAGGCGCAGGGTCTGAACATCACCCGCACGCTCGAAACAGCGCCGGATGCCGTCCAGCGCCAGCGCGACGACGCTTTCCCACGCGTCGGCGATGTCGGCCGGAATGAAGTCGTGCGCAAGCAGCCAGTCGCGCGGCTCCTCGCCGAAGCTTGTCAGGTCGAGCGCGGGGCGTTTCGCAAAAGGTAGAACCGCGCCGACGCGATGGATACGTCCGATAAAGCGGCCCATCCATTCCAGCGTTGACGGATCCTCGAGCTCGGGCGCTCGTCCGCCGCAACGCGGATAGACCGCAAAGCGAAAGCCGCGAAACGACGCGATCGTGCTTTTTGCGGCCAGTTGAAACGGCGCGACGACGGGTATCTCCAGCTTGGCCAATTCGGACACGAACGCGTGCTCTTCCGCGATCTGCGCATCGCGCCATCGGCGCGGCCGGTAGAACTTGGCGACGACCGACGACCCCAGCACCGGCAGGCCGGCGGTGGGCGCACCCTCGTCGAGCCACACCTGGTAGACGCGATTCTCATAGCTGTTGAGCGACAACAGCCGTCCATCGCCGGAAAAGCCGACGCTCGACAGCGCGTCGAGGACGCAGTCGGGCGTCAGCTCGGCATACGGCGGTTGGTGCGTGCTCGAGTCCACCCCGCGCATTGTACTGGCCGCGTGCGGGCGCTTCGGTCGGCTTCCTGACACAAAGATCCTAATACTCGACCGGAATCGGATCGAGGCTGCGCCACAGGTACCAGGTTGCGACCGAGCGCCACGGTCGCCAAAGGTCGGCGACGGCAAACATGGCCTCGCGCGGCAGGCGCTCGCCGCCGTTGAAATGAATCGCTAGCGCGCGCTGCAAGCCGATATCATCGACAGGCAGCACGTCGGCGCGCAGCTCGTGGAAGATGAGGAACATTTCCGCCGTCCATCGCCCGATGCCTTTGACGTCGACCAGCGCCTCGATCAGCGCCTCGTC